>NZ_JBFAOO010000015.1:0-67503 GCF_040675265.1 Microbispora sp. NPDC049633 | reverse complement strand
CGCCACGCCGCGAACACCTCCTCGGGCGACCGGTCGCAGGGCACGAACCGGAAACCGTCGGGCGCCCCGGCCTCGGCGGGCGGCGCCGTGTCCAGCTCACAGGTCATCTCGTGCGCGTGCCGCATCACGCGGGCGCCGCGCGCGACGAGCGCCTCGCCCAGGTCGACCGGCCCCGCCACCGCCCAGCCCGGCAGCTTCGTCATCACGGCGTCGGCCGCGCCCGGGCCCACGACCTCGATCAGGTCGGCGCACGGCAGCCCGTTCCGTCTGTCCTCGACATAACTGATGGCCGGGACGCCGTCCGCCCCGGTCAGAATCACTCGGTCCACAAGAGGGGAGGCTTTCGCAGCACCGGGGATGTGGCAAGGGCTTTTCCCCGACTCGAAGCGCACTGAATATCCACATTTCGATCTTCATGGGGATAAGGTGCCTCTGGTTTGTCGGACGGACGGGGAGCGGCGTCATGTGGCGGACACGGGGTTTCCGGCTCTGGATACTCGCGGTCCTCATGACACTCCTGCCCCTGGCCTTGTCGGCGTTCTCCGGAGGCTGGGTGTCTTTCGGATTCACGTCGTACGGCCTTCCGTCCTGTCCCGCCTTCGAATTCCTGACGATGGGGTTTCCCGGCCCGCTCTTGGCGTCCCTGCTCTGGGCGCGTCTTCTCGCCGTCCCTGTCGCCTTCGCGCTCTGGCTGGTGACGCGCGGCGGGCCCGCGAGCCGGGTGACGGGCCAGGTCGTCGCCTGCTACGTGCTGCTCCTGGCGCTCGTGAGCCCGGCCTCCGTCGCGTACGACGTGGTCACGGCCGGCTCCGTCTGCTGGGAGCTGTGGGAGCCGGTAGCCGGGTGGAACCTGGGGGTGAGCGCCTGCGACGTGGTCGCCGCCGCCCTGATCCTGTCGGCCGTCCGGCCCGCCGGGTCCCGTCCGCACGCCCGGCTGCGCCGTACGGCCGGGGTCTTCGGGGTGTGCTGCCTCCTGCTGGCGGTGCCCGTTGCCGACCGGGGCGCCGACGACCGCTACACCGGCCTCGACGTGGCCCTGCGCCTGCACGCCGCCACCCCCGGCACGGGCGACGTCACCGAGACCGAGCGGCTGCTCGCCACCATCGCCACCGCTCAGCCCGCCCATGACGAGGACGGGCTCTCGGAGGACGACTGCGATCCGTGGACCGTGGTCCGACGCTCCTACGGCGACACCGAACCCCACGACCGCGAGCACGCCTTCCTCTGCACGGCGCGGGGCGTCGCGGGGCACGCCCCGCGGTTCGTGACGCTGCCCGACCGGGAACTGCTCGCCTTCGGGCGGGCACTGTGCGGGGTCGCCGGACGGCCCTCCGCCGAGCCACGCGTCCGCACCCTGTTCGACCAGGCCGGGCTGTCCGACTGGAGCTACTCGCTCATGACCGCGCTGGTGTTCCTGTGCCCGGACGCGGTCGCCCGGGAAGCGCCCGGTCTGGTGCTGACGGAGGCCGAGGCGCGCGAGAAGGACGACGACTACCGGGCGAAGCTGACCGCCCACTGCTCGGACCCCGCGCGTCGCCTGCGGGCGGTGCGGCAGGCGACCACCGCCCTCATCGTGGGCGAGGGCGGCGGCTACCTCGTCGACGGCGGAAACGGCGCGGGCGTGCCGCGCAGGCTGGACCGCGCGTTCGACGAGGTCATCGACTGGCTGACCACGACCGCCGTCTCGGTCGGCACCGCCATGGACAACAACCCGATCTGCCTGACGGTCAAGGCGCTGCCCCACGCCCCCCGCGTACGGCTCAGGGGCTGGGACGCCGTCGTCGAGACCGGCCTCGCCAGCCCGGACGGCGTGCTCGGACTCGTCGGGGAGGCGGACGGCTCCCTGCCGAACCTCGCCGCGGCGGGGCCCGGCCACTACCGCGTCCGGGTCTACGTGCGCGGACGGGCGAAGGCCCTGAAGCACGCGTCGGAGTGGCCGGTCGAGGAGCACCTGCTCCTCGTCTTCCCCGGCTCGTCCGGAAAGACCCTCTTCCTCCGTGGTTGAGCACCGGCTCCGAAGATCGGCGCCGAAAAAGATGGCGTGGCCCGGGAACAACAGGGACGGACACGTGGTTGGATGAAGCGTGGCCGGTGTGCAGGTGTCCCCGGGCCTCACCTAATTTGCCTTCGCGGACTACCGTTCGGCTGGAGCCGCGTTGTGCCTTTCGCCGAGAGGCGACCCGGCACCGGCACCACACGTGCGGGACCCCGGCAGGAGATCCTCCTGCCGGGGTCCTGGCGTCTGCGGGGCCGTTCGACCGGGTGAACTCCACCGGGTGAACGGTTCACCTCCGCAGGCCCTCTGAACTCCGTGGATGCCGCCCGTCTTACTCTTTGCATCCGCTTTTGTCGGACGCCGGTGAAAAAATGCGTCCGTGCCCGATCTGGATCCCCAGTCGATCGCCTCCTACTGGGACGCGGAGGCCGACACCTTCGACCACGAGGCCGACCACGGACTGTACGACCTGCGGGTCCGTGCGGCGTGGGCGGGACGGCTGCGGTCCTGGATGCCGCGCCCTCCGGCCGACGTCCTCGACCTGGGCTGCGGCACCGGTTCCCTCACGCTGTTGCTGGCCGAGCAGGGACACCGTCCCGTGGGCGTGGACCTGTCCCCCAGGATGGCCGAGGCGGCCCGGCGCAAGCTCGCCGCCGCGGGCTTCACGACCCCCGTCCTCACCGGTGACGCGAGCGACCCGCCGGAGAACGCCGGATCCTCCTTCGACGTCGTGCTGGCCCGGCACCTGCTGTGGACCCTGCCCGCGCCGGAACGCGCCCTGCGCACCTGGATGGGCCTGCTGCGCCCGCACGGCCGGCTGGTCCTCATCGAGGGCAACTGGCGGGCCTCCGGGGACGGCCCGCCGTACGTGCCGGGCGCCGGGTCCCTGCCCTGGCTCGGCGGGGTGAGCGCCGAGCCCCTCGTGGAGGTGCTGCGGCCGTACGCCGCGAGCGTGCGGGCGGAGCCGCTGACCGATCCCGTGCTGTGGGGCAGACCCGTCCACGACGAGCGCTACGCCGTCATCGCCCACCGCTGAGCGGTTCTTTCCGGAAAAACGCGCAATACCTAATACGTAAACGTGTCGGCAACGATTGAAAGCGCATCGTCCCCGGAACAGGGCGGCAAAAGGGAGCATGGTCATCGGCCGCGCCGCCGATAGCCACCCCCATTGGCGCATACGGAATGCGACAGCGAACGTCCCGGGACGGGTCAACTCGCCTGGACGGGCTCCGGCCGCGGTGCCAAGGATTGAGATACACCCGATCGCTGATCGGAGAGGAGTATCTCTATGCACGGCACTCGATTCTCATTACTGCTGGGTCCGGCAGTCCTGTCCGCAGTCACGCTCTGGCCGGCCATCGCATCGGCCTCCACCACCGCCGCCCACCCCTCCGGCCTCGCCGCCGCGCTCAGCGCGCCGCGGGCCGAGGAGCCGGGCACCAGCCTCGGCGAACAGTCGGAGGAGGCGGCCGAGCAGAGCAGGCGCGCGTACGAGGAGGAGAGCGGGTACGGGCGGGAGAACGCCCAGGAGGGTTCATCGAGCGAAGAGTCGAGCGAGGAGTCGAGCGGCCAGTCCGGAAGCAACCTCGCCTACCGCTCACAGGCCGCGCTGGGCCAGTCGTCCCTGCGCAGCCGCAGCAGCAGTCTCGCGCTCGGCGAGCAGTCCTCGTACAGCCGTCCGATCAGCTACACGCGGACGATCACCTACCAGCGACCGGTCACGCAGACGCGTCTGGTGACCGAGAGCCGCCCGGTCACGTTCACCCGGCAGGTCACCTTCCAGCGCCCGATCACCGAAACGCGGATGGTCACCCGGATGCGTCCGGTCACCGAAACGCGTCAGGTGTCCTACCAGCGCCCGGTGACCCACACGCGCATGGTCACGGAAAGCCGGCCGGTCACCCAGCAGGTGACCTACCAGCGCCCGATCACCCAGACGCGGTACGTCACCGAGTCGCGGCCGGTCACGCGGTACGTGACCTACCAGCGCCCGGTGGTGCGCTACGTCACCGAGAGCCGTCCGGTGACCCGTCAGGTCACCTACCAGCGGCCCGTCACGGAGACCCGGTACGTCACGGAAAGCCGCCCCGTGACCCGTCAGGTCACCTACAAGCGGCCCGTCACCGAGACGAGCTTCGTCACCGAAAGCCGTCCGGTCAGCTACACCCGGATGGTGCCGGAGACCCACGCGGTGAAGTCCACCCGGTTCGTCACCGAGAGCCGTCCGGTCAGCTACACACGCATGATGACCTACCAGCGTCCGATAACCGAGACGCGGTACGTCACCGAGTCACAGGAGGTCAGCAGCTACAGCCGGCCCATGATGCACCACTCGAGCGAGGCCTGCGACTGAGCCGGCGGGCGAGGTCCTGACAGCCGGTGAGGGCCACGAGGGGCACGGGCGTTCCCGCCCGTGCCCCTTCCGCGCGTCCGTACGCGCTCAGCGTCCCCTCCCCCGGTGTACGCACTGTGCGGAGGCCCGCTCGAGGTCGTCCCTGCCGCACCCCTCGTGGATGACGTTGGACACGCCGGGCAGGTCCTTCACCGCCCTGACCACCGCCAGGGGGTCGGCGCCGGGGGCGACCTTGATGCGGAAGGACTCCGGCATGTCCTCGACCCTGGCCACCTCCAGCAGCCTCGAGTTCTTCTCCATTCGGCGGAAGTTCTCGAACGCCGTCCGCCGGTCCTCGAACACGATGCTCCGCACATCGGGGCGGGCCTGGAGGGCCCGCCTGATGTTCCCCTTCTCCCTGTCGGTGGCCGCGCCGCCCTTACAGCTCACGAAGGGGGAATGGCCATCACAGAGGTAGACCGAAACGTCGACCGACGTCGCCGCGGCGCCGCTGAGCGACATCACGGCGAGGCCGGCCTCGCGGGGGTCCGGAGACGGCTGCGCGAGACGCGCCACGCCGACGATCGGGCCGGCCACCGCGAGCGCCGCCGCGGCGATCGCGAGGCCACGCGGCCGGGTGCGGCGTGGCGGGGGCAGCGCGTGGTCGAGGCCGTCGTCCGGCACCGTACGCGCGCGGGCCGCCATGGCGTCACGGAGCCGGTCCTCGATGGTGCTCATTCGTCCTCTCCCAGTTCGCGAAGGAGTCTGGCCAGGGCCCGTGCGGTCGTGGATCTGACGGTGCTCTGTCCCACGCCCATGACCAGAGCGATCTCGGAGTCCGCCAGGTCGAGGTAGTAGCGCAGCACCAGCGCCTCCCGTTGCCGCCGGGGCAGCCGGGCCAGCGCCAGCAGCACCTGCCTGCGGGACTCGCCGATGAGAACGGCCGTCTCCGCCGAGTCGGCGAGATCGGTGACCCGTTGCGTCCGGCGCAGCATGACCGCACGACGGCGCAGCACCGACCGCGACCCGTTGAGCACACAGGTCCGCAGATAGGCGAGAGTCAGGTCCGGGGGCCGCCGGTGCTGCAGCCGGGCGAAGACGTCCTGCACCACGTCCTCCGCCGTCTCCAGGTCGCCGACGAGCAGCACCGCGAGCCGCACCAGGCCGGTCCGGTGCTCGCGGTACAGGCCCGCCAGATCGGCCTCGGGAGGCGGCGAGGGCGGCGCGAGCGCCGTCAGCCGTAGGGATTCGGGATCCATGCACAGTGAACGCGCACCCACGCCGATCCGCTGCTCGCGTGTCTTCCGGTCCTTCGCACGCGAAAGCCCCTCCGGGTGGTCCCGGAGGGGCCTCTCGCTTCCGGCCCTCGGCTCAGGCCTCACTCGCGTGCGCCGCCAGCACGCGCCAGCCGTACTCGTCGGTGTGCACCCACGTGCGGGTGTAGCGCAGCCGGCCGGCGAACGGCTCCCCCGCGAAGGCGCCTTCGAGGGTGCCGAGGAAACACGTGACCCCGGTCGTCCCCGAGACGACGACGGTCAGGTCCTCTTCAGCCACCTTCGTCATCACCTGCGTACGCGAGCGGTGGTTGTGGAGATCCAGCTGCTTGGCCTCCGTGTACAGCCGGCCGTCCGGCGGTCCCGTGAAGACGAGCCGCTCGTCGAGCAGCCGGTCGAGCTCCTCCACGTCACCGGTGAGCTGCGCTTTCTGCAGTCGCCGTTCGGCCTCGTACAGCTCGTCCAGGAGGGTGCGGCCTGTCATGTGGGTCCTCTCCGTCGTGGCGCGTCCTGGGCACGACGGTAGCCCCGGCGGTCGCCGTCCTGCCACGGGACGCGGGCCACGGCAGGACGGCTCCCGGTCTCAGCGGGTCACTTGCCGGTGCCCTGCTTGCTCCCCGGCGTGCAGTACGGGCAGAACGGCTCGCGCTGGACGCAGACCTTGACCGCGTCGCTGTCGTTGCCCGGATCGAGGTCGAGCTCCTTGCCGCCCACGGTGGCGGTGTTGACCGTCTCCCCGATCGCGGTGGCCTTCGCGTGGACGACCAGCGTGGCCGTCGCGCCACTGGCCAGCGTGCCCACGGTCCACGTTCCCCCGGCGTACGTGCCGGTCGAGGGCGTGGCCGACAGGAGAGCGAGGGTGGCCGGCAGCGCGTCCTTGACGGCGACACCGGTGGCGTCGTTGGGACCCGCGTTGGCCACCGTGACGCGGTAGGTGACGGTCTCGCCCACGGTGACCTCGGTCTTGTCCGCGGACTTGACCACGCTGAGGTCGACGGCCGGATTGACCTCGGTGACGCTCTCACCGCTGGTGGAGGTCAGCGGCTCGGGGTCCGGGCCGAGCCGGTTCTCGTAGTCGACCGCGCCCCGGTTGACGAGCTGCTTCCCGGCGGCCGGCCTGCCGACCTTGACCCGGAACTCGACGGTGGTGCCGTCCGCCAGCACGGTGTCGTTGGCCAGCCGGCCCGCCGCCGCGCCGGTCGCGCCGTCACCCAGCCTGAAGGCGACGACACCGGTGGCGGCGTCGAACTCGGCCTGGTCGTCGCCCGCCTTGTCGGTCATGGCGCCGCTGTTCGGGCCGCTCACGACGCGGAGCGAACCGGGCACGAAGGTCGTCCCGGCCGGGACCTTGTCGGTGAGCCGGACGTTCTGCGCGATGTCGCCGCCCCTGTTGACGGCGGTCAGCCGGTAGGTGATCTCGGCGCCGACGTTCACCGGACCCTGCGGGCTCGCGGACTTGGTGACGACGACGCACGGCGGGGTGCCGAAGAAGACGTCGTCGAGGAAGTTGCCGACCGACGCGTTGCCTCCGGCGGCGGAAATCGAGCGGAAGGCGAACCGGGTGGTCGTCTGCCCGGCGGGCACGGTGTAGGTGCCGTGGTAGTCGCCCCACTTCCCGTTGCCGTCGGACATCGTCCCCTGCTGGACGGGGCCCGAGGGGGCGCCGATGTCCAGTGCCATCTGGTCGGTGCCGAGACGCCCGCGATGGGACAGCCGCCAGTACAGCTTCTGACCCGGAGTGGTCGGACGGTCCTGATAGAGGGTCGAGACCTGGTTGGCGTTCAGCTCCGCGAACTGCGCGCCCTCGACCGCCGGGACGTTCATCCGGGGGCTCCAGACCTCGATCCTGTGGTCGGTGGCGGTCGTCCGCCAGCCCGGCACCGCGTTCGGGTCGTTCTGCGAGGCATCGGGGAGCGAAGCCCACGTCCCGGCGACGACGGGGTTCTCGAAACCACCGTTGACCAAGGCCACCTGCTCGGGGCACGACGCGGGGTTCGGCGCCGCGGCCACCGTCTGCGCACGGAGGGGCGCGGCTCCGGCCGGGACCGGGCCGGACAGCGTCAGTGGGACAGCCACCGCCACCAGGGCGGCGACGGGGTAACACATCCTGGGGATGTGCCTCATCATGAAGGTCCTCTCGTCGTAGCATCGACCAGGCCGTACGACCGGCGCTGGCACCGCAGGGAAGATTCGTCCGACGGAGAGGCGTGGTGCGGCCCGACACGTGCGGCCGTGCCGACAGTTGGCCGGATCTTGTTATCTCCCGACCCCGCACAGGGAAGATCTAGATCTAGGTCGAGCCCGGTGGACGCTCACCTCGCAGTGGTCACGCGAGATCAGGGACATGCCGGTCGCCTTCCGTCTCGAACCCGCGAGGCCGGTGGCGTACGACCGCCGCGCCCAGCAGCCGGTCGACGGCCGCGTTACGGAAGATCAGAAATATGGTGATCACCGTAGGGGCCGGTGCGGACGTCGCGCCACCAGATCGGCCGGGCGTCCAAAAGATAGACGACGAAGGGGATCCACCAGATCAGGTCGTTGGTGACGACGAGGATTCCGGAGGAGATCGGCCACTGGCCGGTGGAGACGAGCCACAGCCAGCCGAGAGGGCCGAGAACCTTGCCCGCGAGCCCCACGGCCGCGATCAGGAAGCCCCGCTCGGGCCGCAGCGCCACGTCCAGGTACAGCACGCCGTACAGCGCCAGGACCATGCCCAGGGTCGTGAAGATCTGCGGATGGTTCTGGAGCGGCATGCCGGCGAACCGGAAAAGCCACTGTGCGTCCAGGGCCGCGTACGCGCCCCAGGCGATGTTGTAGATTCCGGCGGCGACGAAGACGGCCCGATGCAGACGCCGGCGCCGCATCGCGGTCCCGCCCTGTGTCGCCTCGTCATCGTCCGGCACACCCATCACCTGTCATCCCGCTTCCCGATGTCTCGAACGGCCGCGAGCAGCGCGTCGAGCGGCCGAGGCAGGCGGTCCCGGTAGAGCGCCGCCTCGACGAGCAGCCGTGCGTACCGGAGCTTGCGGCGCGAGCCGCTGCCCAGGAACCGCCTGATCTGCGCTTCGGGCTCCCGGCCGCGCCATTCGGGCTGGCTCCGCAAGGAGCGGAACGCCCTGAGGTCGCCGTGGGAGCCGAAGAGCGCCTCGATCTCCGCGCTGCCCACGGCGCGGATCAGCTCGTCCTCCAGGTCGTTTACGCAGACGTAGAACCCGAGGTCCTCCATGTCGGCGCGCGTGCGAGGTGAGCCGACCCGGTTCGCCACCATCGCGCGCCGGAATATCTCCTCTTCGTGCAGGTCGCACAGACCCGCGAGACGCGCCCGGGTGTCCGGCGGGCCCAGCTCCGTCAGGAAGCGGCCGATCGCGTGCGCCCCGCCGATCGGCACGATCACGACCCGCTCCGCCTCGAAATCCCGGCCGAGGCCGGCCGCGGCCGTCTCCAGGGCGATCTGGTCGCTGGGGCCCTCGACGAGCACCATGGTCACGGCGTCGCCGGCCTTCGCCAGGGCCCGCTCCATCGCCCGCAGCGGGGCGTCAGGGCCGCTCTCATAACCGTCGAGCGCCCGGCCACGGTGGGCTTCGACCGGCGTGCCGCGCTCGTGACCCGTGCCGGTCCGCCGTGTCGTAGCCATGGCCGCATCATCGGCGACACACAACGCGGCCGACAAACGATTAACGACGGCACGGCCAGACGAACAGGAGCGCGCCGGCCCAGCGGCGAATCAGCGGCGACTCGGCGGCGGCTCAGTGGTCGGCGTGCACGACCTCCCGCGCCGCACGGGCCAGCTCCTCGTCGTACGGCCGGCCCAGCTCGCGCGCGAGCCCGATGGCCCGGTCGAGCAGCGCCAGCGCCTCGTCACGGCGGCCGGCCACGCGGCACGTCTCGGCGTAGGTGTGCAGGACGTCCATCTCCAGTTGCACCTCGGCCAGCGGTTCCAGCAGCTCGAAGGCCCGGCGGTGGTGTTCGAGCGCTTCGGCGGGCGAACCCGTGATCCGCAGCGCGACCCCGAGATAGTTGTGGCACCACGCCTGGTTGTGCTGGAGATTGTGCTGCTCGGACAGCCGCAACGCGTCGTGCAGCATCCGCAGCGACTCCGCCGGGTCGTCCGGTGCCAGGGCGAGACCGAGGGTGACGAGCCCGGTGACCTGTGCGGGCCCGTCCGCCAGGGCGACGGACGCCCGGGCGAGTTCGACGGCTTCGCCGCGCCGCCCGAGGTGAAGGGTCACCCATCCGTCGAAGGCCAGCGCCTGGGACTGGCCCGTACGGCGCCCGATCTTCTCGAACAGCTCGCGTGCCCGCCGGAAGTGTGCCTGCGCCGCTTCGAGGTCGCCCAGATCCCGGCGTACCAGGCCGATGCGCAGCGCCAGGGCGGCCGCGATGTCGTCGTCCGGCACCCCCGACCGCTCGGCCAGTTCGTACGCGGAGAGCGCCTCGGTGAGGCGCCCGGCGGCGGCACGGGCGTAGCCGAGGTCCGCGAGCAGCGAAGCCCGCTCCTGGTCGCGGCCGAGACGTGCCGCTGCGGCCGCGGCGGCCTCGAGCAGGCGTGCCTGGTCGTCGGTCCCGCGATGCCGGAAGAACCAGACCCGCATGGTCTGCGGCAGCTCGGCCACCACCTCGTCCTCGCCGAGCCGTACGGCGGCGTCGAAGCAGGCCACCAGGTTGACGTACTCGAGGTCGAACCAGGCCATGGCCTTGGCCGGATCCCCCGGGGCGGGCTCCGTGCGCTGCGGCGAGGGCAGCGTCCGCTCGTGGGCGACGGCCTGGGCCAGATAGTGCCGCAGGACCCGGCGCAGGGCGTCCTCGGCCCGGGGCTCCTCGTCCGCGGCGAGGTCCGCCGCGTACTGCCGGATCAGATCGTGCATCCGGTAGCGCCCGGGCGAGGGCTCCTGGACCAGGTGGGCGTCGACCAGCTCCTCCAGCGCGGCGCCGGCCCGGTCGGGCGGCATATCGGTGAGCGCGCCCGCCACCGCCGCGTCGAAGTCGGCGCCCGGCAGCACGCCCAGCAACCGGAACATGCGACGCTCGGCGGCGTCGAGCTGATGCAGCGACATGCCGAAGACGGAGTCGAAGCGGCCGGGGGTGGCGTGCAGCCGCTCGGCCAGCACCGCCACGGTCCAGCCCGGGCGGTGGCGGAGCCGCGCGCCCGCCATCCGCAGCGCCAGCGGGAGCCCGCCGCACTGCCGCAGCACCTGGCCGACCGCGTCCTCTTCGGTGAGCGCGAGCCCGGCCGCCCGGGCGAGCAGATGCACCGCGTCGCCGTCGGCCAGCGGCTCCAGGGACACCGGCGGCACTCCGTCCAGGCTGACCAGCCGATGGCGGCTGGTGACCAGGACCGCGGACTTCCCCGCGCCGGGCAGCAGCGGGCGCACCTGCTCCGCGTCGACCGCGTTGTCGAGCACGACGAGAACCCGCCGGCGGGACAGCTCCGACCGCCAGAGCGCCGCGCGTTCGGCGGTGCCGGCCGGGGGGTGCGTGACGTCCAGCGCGTCCAGCAGCCGGCCCAGCGCGGCGTGCGGTTCCAGTGGCTCCTGACCCGGGGTGAAGCCCTGCAGGTCGAGATAGAGCCCGCCGTCCGGATACGAAGGGGCGAGCCTGTGGGCCACGTGCACGGCCAGGCTCGTCTTGCCCACGCCCGCCATGCCGTCGACCGCGGCCGCGCCGGTGGTGCGCAGCAGCTCTTCGACCAGCGCGGACTCCGCTTCCCTGCCGGTGAAGTCGAACAGGTCGCCCGGCAGGTCGTTGCGGCGCCGGACGGGCGCCGCGCCGGCTTCGGTCGCCTCGGCCCACAGCGCGCGCAGTGGCCGGGGATCGCGTCCCACGGCCCGGCACAGCGCCACGACGGCCTCCCACGGCGGCACGAGCTGTCCGGTCAGGTATCTGGACAAAGACGAGCTGCTCAGACCCGTCTGGCGGGCGAGGGCGCGCAGGCTGAGCCCGCTCAGCTCCTTTATCCGGGCGAGCTGGGCCACCAGTCGTTCCTGGGGGCTGGACACGTGGAACACCGTACCCGTCCCGGCCCACGCGGACGGATCAGCGGTACGTCCGCGCTGCTCAGCCGGGTTCTGCCTGTCCCACGGTGTCCCACGGACCAGGCGGGCCCGGGCACGCCGATGGTCACATGGTCCTTGTCGGAAGAAACACCCGCGACGAAGGAGAAGCGATGTCGACCGAGCGCATGCCGAACCCGGCGGCTCTGATCCCCGAGGCGATGGAGGCCCTGATGGCGGTCAACAGGGCCGTCGCGGGCGCCGGAGTGGACGGCAGGCTGCTGGCGCTGAGCCACCTGCGGGCCAGCCAGATCAACGGCTGTGGTCCTTGTGTCGCCGGGGGCGTCCACCAGGCCCAGCGGCACGGCGTGACCGCGGACCAGGTGCACGCCGTCGCCGCGTGGCGGGAGACGCCGTGGTTCAGCGACGAGGAGCGCGCCGTGCTGGCCCTGACCGAGGCCGTGACCCGGCTCGCCGACCGGCCGGACCCGGTGCCGGACCAGGTGTGGGACGTGGCCGCCAAGCACTTCGACCAGAAGGAGCTCGCCGCGCTGCTGCTCAACATCGCGCTCGCCAACGCCTTCAACCGGCTCAACGTGCCGACCCGCCAGCAGGCCGGCAAGTGGTGACACCGGTCCCGTCCAGCACCGCCCCCAGCCACACTCAGCAGAGAGAGGAAGTCCTCATGTCGACCACGCGGAAGACCACCACCACCAAGGGCGCTTTCACCGAGCAGGAGCGCGACGCGATGAAGGAGCGCGCCAAGGAGCTGAAGAGCGCCCGGCGGGGCGCCAAGGCCGACACGGAGAGCGAGGTGCTCGCGAAGATCGCCGAGATGCCGGAGCCCGACCGGGTGATCGCCGAGCGGTTGCACGCCGTGATCAAGGCCAGCGTCCCCGCCCTCACGCCCAAGCTCTGGTACGGGATGCCGGCGTACTCCCACAACGGCAAGATGATCTGCTTCTTCCAGGCCGCGGCGAAGTTCAAGGCCCGCTACGCGACGCTCGGCTTCAGCGACGCGGCCAACCTCGACGACGGCGCCATGTGGCCGGCCTCGTACGCCCTGGCCGAGCTGACCGCCGACGTCGAGGAGAGGATCGGGGCGCTCCTGCGGCAGGCGGTGAGCTGAGGACCGGCGCCTTCTCAGTGGACCGCCGGCGGTCCCTGCACGGCCATCGCGGTGCAGGGCCGCCGGTCCCGGCCTAGTCGGGAATCGGGCCGAGCCCGAGAACGGCACGCAGCGCGTTCTCCAGGTCGGTGGCGCGGTCGAAATCGCCCGCGTGGCCGGTGAGGAAGGCGAAGGTGTAGCCCGCGGCTCCGGCGTAGTTGCCGCCCAGGCCGCCCATGCCGTAGTCGTCGCCGTCGATGCCGAAGCCCAGCCCCCAGGTCGCCTGCGTCCCGAGGACCGCGTCCGTCCCCGAGCATTGGGCGGTGGTGGCCTCGGCGAGCAGGCCGGCCGACAGCAGCCGCGGCAACGCGGCGTAGAACCCGGCGGCCGCACGGGCGGTGCCATGGCCGTTGACGGCGGGGATCTCCGCGGCCCGCCAGGCGGCGGAGTTGACCACAGCCGGGTCCTGGGCGCCGGGCGGGTTGCCGACGGCCCGCCGGTAGAGGTCGGGCTTGCCGTCCAGCGCGGCAGCCCGGTAGGCCGGGGTCAAGCCGGTCAGCTCGACGGCCCGCGCCTGTCGCCCGGGGCCGAGGCCGATGTGGAAGTCCAGCTCGTGCGGGCCGCAGACCTCCTCGGCCAGGAAGCGGCCGAGTGTCCGCCCGTCGGTGCGCCGGACCAGCTCGCCGAGCAGGTGCCCGTAGAACAGCGCCGACTCGCCGTGCGCGGTGCCCGGCTCCCACGACGGCTCCTGCGCGGCGAGAAGCGCGCACATCCGGTCCCAGTCGTAGAAGGTCTCGGTGGGCACCGGCCGGTCCAGCGCCACCACGCCCGCCTGGTGCGACAGGACATGCCGTACGGTCGCCGGCGCGGTGAACTCCGGCCAGTAGCGCCGCATCGGGGCGTCCAGCTCCAGCACGCCCCGATCCACGAGGAGCAGCACACAGACCGCCGCGAACGGTTTGGTCACGCTGTACGGCATCACGACGCTGTCGCGGGACCAGCCGGGCCCGCCCCACAGGTCGACGATCCAGCGGCCGTCCAGTTGGGCGGCCACCGCCGCCCCCGCTCCGCCGGCCTGCCGCTCCAGCACATCGGCGAACACGTCCCGTACCTGCTCGAAACCCGGTTCGACCGTTCCGTGGATCACGGCCACCCACCCTAGGAAGGCAGGTCGGCCGCAGGCAATCGGAATTCGGTCACGGCAGATGACCTGGCGGCGGCGAACGGCGTCCGGGCGCGGTTCGGGTCTGGTCTAGGTTTTCAGCGTGCGGATCATCTCTCTCAATGCTTGGGGCGGCGCGATGTTCAGCGAACTCGCTGCCTGGCTCGACAGCTGTGACGCCGACATCCTGTGTCTGCAGGAGGTGACACACACCCCGACCACCCATGGTTGGACCCGATTCGACGACGCCGAGCGATCACTGCCGCAGCGAGCGGACCTCCTGGGAGATGTCCGTTCACGCCTTCCCCGCCACCATGGCCTGTTCACCGCGAGCGACTCCGGACCCGTCCAGGACCACGCAGGCGGTTCACATCGGCAGGATTTCGGGCTCGCCACCTTTGTCGGCGAGACGCTCCCCATCGTGGGCATGCGATCCGCGTTCGTCCACGGCGGTTACGTCGAACATCACGACGGATGGCCGGCCGACGGCCGCCCCCGCGCCGCTCTGGCCGTGCGCGTCTTCGACCGCGCGGCACAGCGGTTCGTCACCGTCGTCAACCTCCACGGCCTGCGGGACGCACATGGGAAGACCGACACCCCCGCTCGCCGCGCACAGGCCGAAAGGCTCGCCGGCCTCGTCACCGGCGTGCGCGAGAACGGCGACCTCACCGTGGTGTGCGGCGACTTCAACGTGCTGCCCGACAGCGAGACGTTCCGGATCCTCGCCAAGCTCGACCTCACCGATCTGGTCCGGGACGCCGACACCCGAACCTCCCGATACCCCAAGCCCGTACGGCATGCGAGCTACATGCTCGTCTCCGAACCCACCGCCGTCCGCCGATTCGAGGTCATGACCGCACCCGAAGTGTCCGATCATCGTGCCCTGATGCTCGACCTCTAACGCTGAGCGACATCACCTCTCGCGGAGGAACGGGAGGCGCCGACCGGCGGTGCGAGGATGAGGCGGCGTGTCCGGTGCGGTTGCTGACCGGTCAGGGCAGGGTGGGCAGGACCCGGCCGCAGACTCGACCCGTCCCCCCGCGGGCGAAGTTCGGTTCCGCCGCTTCCAGTCGCGGTACCGAGATGCCCAACCGTCGTGCTTCGGCCAGGGTGTCCCGGCAGACCTCACGCGGCTCCTCGGCGTCGGGGTCGGTGTGCGCCGCGAAACTCACGCGCAAGAGCTCGACATGAGCGGTCAGCCAGGCGAGCGCGGGGGCCGTCAGCCAGGTGGGCGCACGGAACAGCAGCACAGCGCCCCGGTGACGTCGCAAGTCAACGCCGCGCGCCTGGAGGAGCGGCAGAAGCTCCCGGCCGGCCAGCAGCCCTTCGCGCAGGTCGCCCCTTGCTCCGGCGAGCTTGGACAGGGAACCCAGCCGCAGGCCCTGTGAGAGTAGGCCGGCATCCGACACGAAATGAACCCACAGCCAGCCGCGGAAGTCAGGCCGCTCCTTGAGCCGGAGCCCGGCCTTGCGAAACGCCTGGCGCACGGCCCGCTCACGGTCGGTCGGGGGCCGGCCGAGGGTGCCGAAGACGACCGACGGCAGCAGCGCCCCGCGGAGCACGCCGTCCGCGCCGAAACCGCCACCGGCCTGGGGAAAGCCCCAGGCGATCTGGTCGACAGGGAGTGCGCCGATCGCGGCCGGCGGCTCGGTCCAGATGTTGCCGAAGACCAGCACCGTGGCGTGGCCGACACGTGGGGACAGGAAGGCCGTCGCCTCCGCGAGGCGATGATGCGGCACGCTGAGCACGATCAGGTCGAAGTCGTGGTCCGGCTCCAGCGTTTCGCGGTAGCGCACCGGCCACCTCTCGACGACGCGCTGCCCCCACACCCGGCGCCGCGTATCGAGCAGGTCGAGGTCCACCGCGTCTCCGTACGTCGCCGCGCGTCCCGGCCGGACGTAGAACTCGACGTCGTGGCCGGCCCGTTCCAGGGCCCAGCCGTAGATGGTGGCGATCACGCCTCGGCCGAACATCAGGATCTTCACGCTGCACCTCGTGGGGTACGATCGATCTGGAGACAATCTCCATTTCGCAAAATATGGAGGTAATCTCCACTTGTCAACGCGAGGTAGCACATGACCGCCCACAAGCCGCTGCGTGCCGACGCCCAACGCAACCGCGATGTCCTGATCGCCAAGGCGCGAGAGGTCTTCGACGCCGGTGACTTCTTCGACCTGCGCTTCGATGACTTCGCACGCCTGGCCGGGGTGGGCACCGGCACGCTGTACCGCAACTTCCCCACCCGGGAGGCGCTGGCCGAGGCGGTCTACCACGGGGAAGTCGTCGCGCTGTGCGACCGCGCCCGCCGGCTCCAGGCCACGCTGCCCGCGGCGGAGGCTTTGGCGACCTTCCTACGCGGCATGGTCGACCACATAGATGCCCACGAGGGCCTGGCCCGGACGCTGGCCACGCTCATGGCCGATCGCTCGGGCGCGCTCGCCGAGGGCAGCCGGGCGCTGGAGCAGGCTGTCACCGACCTGGTGTCCGCCGCCGTGCGGGACGGCGCCGTTCGCGACGACGTGGATGCCGGTGCCGTGATGATGGCGCTGCACGGCATCGGTGCGGCCCATGACCGCCCCAATTGGCGGGCCGAGGCCGACGATGTCATCACCCTCGTGCTGGACGGGCTGCGCCGCCCGCTGTGAAAGGTGAGACACGAGGTCGCATGCGCGAGCGAAGGATCCAGTCGGTCGTACGGCGGCGACGATGCGGTCCGGGGTGGCCACCCGGCTGATGCCGGTTACGAGAAAGGCCCTCCCGGGTGGTCCGGGAGGGCCTCTGAGGTGGAGCCGCCTAAGGGAATCGAACCCTTGACCCCTTCATTACGAGTGAAGTGCTCTGGCCGACTGAGCTAAGGCGGCACGCCGCGAACGGCTTCGCACAGTCTACAGGGTCACCACGGTTCTCGTGCACCCGTCACCGCCCGGAGCGGCGCGCCTCCTCGGGGCCGTGGTCCGGAGCCGGGCAGGCTCCATGGAGACCGGTAAAACTTCCCCGGCCGTCCGGCGGCCCTCCCTTTACCGTACGGCCAGCGGAAACGGGGCGTACCAGACGCATCTGTCACAGGAAAAGCGCCCTGTCCCGCCTGACGGCGCCGACGAGCCGCCAGACAATCGACCTGATCCTTCGCCACCGTGGCCGGTACGTCACCGCCCGTCCTCCGCAGGCGGCATGCTGGTCTTCGTCACGCAGGCGACGGCAGGGGAAACGACGGGTATGCGATCGGCCGGGCAGAAAGCGAAGCTCACACCGTCTCGTACGCGGTACGGCGGCGGTCCGAGCCGGCGAATGGCGATCGCGGCGCTGGCCGCGCTGCTGCCGTTCACGGCATGCTCCACCCACACGCCGGCCACCTCCGATCAGCCCAGCACGGGCGCGCAGGCGCAGCCGCCGGTCGAGGCCCCCACGGCGGAGCTGCGGCCGTTCTACGCCCAGCGGCCCGCCTGGCGCGACTGCGGCGACGGCTTCCAGTGCGCGAAGATCCAGGTGCCCCTCGACTACGAGAAGCCCACCGGCGAGCGCATCGACCTCAGCGTGATCCGCCTGCCGGCCACCGGCAAGCGCGCCGGCTCCCTGCTCATCAACCCCGGCGGGCCCGGAGGCTCGGGCATCCAGTACGCCCGGGCGGCCCGTTCCGTGGTCAGCGACAAGGTGCGCGCCCAGTACGACGTCGTGGGGTTCGACCCCCGCGGCGTGGGCGAGTCGACCCCCGTCACGTGCATGACCGCCTCCCAGCTCGACACGTACATCGGGATGGACTCGAGCCCGGACACGCCGGCCGAGGTCACGGCGCTCGACAAGGCGTCCAAGGAGTTCGCCGACAACTGCGGCGCCAAGGCGGCCCGTCTGCTCCCCCACGTCGGCACGGCCGACGCGGCCAGGGACATGGACGTCCTGCGCGGCGTCCTCGGCGACCCCGGTCTCACCTATCTGGGCAAGTCGTACGGCACCTTCCTCGGCGCGATGTACGCCGATCTGTTCCCCAAGCGCGTGCGGGCGCTCGTGCTCGACGGCGCGGTCGACCCGGCGGTGCCGTCGCTGAAGTCCAACGAGGTGCAGGCCAAGGGCTTCGAGGTGGCGCTGCGGGCCTTCGTCGAAGACTGCCTTGCCAGCCGCTCCTGCCCGTTCAAGAGCCGTACGGTGGACGGCGCGTTGCAGGAGATCAGCGACCTGCTGGTGAAGGCCGACCGGCAGCCGCTGAAGAACGACCTCGGCGACGGCCGGAAGGTCAACGAGGCGTGGACGGTGATCGGCATCGCCACCCCGCTGTACGAGCGGGCGGCCTGGCCCCGGCTGCGGGAGGCCCTGGGCAAGGCGATCAACCAGGGCGACGGGACGGACCTGCTCCAGATGGCCGACCTGCTGGTCGACCGGCGGCCCAACGGCTCGTACTCGAACCAGACCGAGGCCAACATGGCCGTCAACTGCGTGGACCACCCCTACCCGAAGGCGCTGAACGCGTACCGGCGGGCCGCGGGTGAGGCCGCCAAGGCGGCGCCGCACTTCGGGCAGTTCGTGATGTGGGGTTCGCTGCCCTGCGCCTACTGGCCCGCGAAGTCCGTCGGCGCCGACAAGCCGCTCAAGGCCGAAGGCGCGCCGCCGATCCTCGTGGTCGGCACCCTGCGCGACCCCGCCACGCCGTACGAGTGGGCGCAGGGGCTCGCCAAGGAGCTGACCTCGGGCGTGCTCCTGGGGTACGACGGCGACGGGCACACGGCCTACCGCAGCGGCTCCGCCTGCGTGGACAGCGCGGTCGACGACTACCTGCTCGCTCTGCGCTCGCCCAAGAACGGCACGGTCTGCCCGAAGACGGGCTGAGCCCTCTCAGGGCCTCGAATGGTGCAGCTCGGTGATCTTCGCGGTCGTGTCGAAGCCGAGCACGGGGTCGGGGGCGCCGGACAGCAGGCTCTCGTACAGCGGCCGGTGCCGCGCCGTCTTCCTGGGCGTGCGGCCGTCGTGGCCGTACGCCGCGAGCAGGGCGCCCGCCCGCGCGGCGAAGCCGGTGTTCGCGGTGTGGTCGATGACCACCTCGACGTCGGTCTCGCCGAGGGTGAGCGTCGTCCCCTTGCTGCTCTCGCCGGTGAGCCAGCTCGATCGGAGCGAGGCGAGACCGGTCCTGCCGCGGGAGCGGAACTCGCACGTGGCCCAGGCGCTCGCGCCGCCGTCCATCTCGTGGAGTGAGGTCAGCGCGGTCGGCTCGGCGAAGCGGGCCAGCATGCTGAGCTGGTTCACCCCCGAGTCCGTCCAGCTCGACACGTAGGACGCGAAGGCCTGCTCGCCCCGCAGGACGTACGGGTCGTAGAAGGCCGAGGTGATCCGGGTGATCGGGCCCCACTCGGGATGCCCGGCGATCTGCTCCGCCGCCCAGCGGACCTCGGGCGCGAAGGCGAAGTGGTGCGCGGTGAACACCCGGCCGCGTACGTCGGTCTCCCCGTCCAGTTCGCGGAGCCGGGCGAGCGCGGCGAGGTCGTGCACGAGCGGCTTCTCCACCAGCACCGTCGCCGACGACAGCGTCAGCGCCCGCATCGTCAGGTCCACATGAGTCGGCGTCGGCGTGGCGATCACGAGCAGGTCCGGCTGGTGGGCGTCCAGCGCCTCGGCGAGGTCGCGGTAGTGCGCCGCAGTGGTCGCGCGGAACGCGGGCGGCTCGGTGACCCCGGGGTCGACGGTGAACTCCAGGGCGACCTCGGGCCGCTGCTCGAGCACCGCGAAGTGGCTGCGAGAGGTGATCCCGAGCCCGACGAACCCGACCCTGACCTGATCACCCATGAAGACCGTCCTCCTCGCTCGACGCGCTCAACCGTACAGGTGAGTACAGAACCATCCTCAACTCCTTTTTCGGGCGGGCCGCCAGGCGGGTACAGTCCCGAGGCGCCGGGGGCCGCCCCCGGCAGCACGCCGGCGCCGGGCGCCATGGTGTCCTGGCCGGTCCGGGAGCCGTCCGGACAGGTCACGAGCAGGGTCCAGGACCTGTACGGCATCGTCGAGGGCGAGGCCGTACGCGGAGAGTTGGCGGCCCGCCTCGGCGGGGCGTACCGGTAGCGCACGACGGGCAGGGGCGAGACCGAGCCCGTCGCCCGAAGGTGGGGTGCACGACGAGGAGGCGCGCGCCGAGAACCGGCGCGTCGAGATCTCCTACCGGATCCGGCCGCGTACCGCCGGCTCCGGTGCCGCAAAAACCGGCGGCACGGAAGGGGGACGGCCGGCTGCCTTCCACGCCGAGGACGGCGAGACCGTCGCCAGCCGGACCTCCACCGGGCAACCGTCCGGGCGGCGGCTCCGCATCGACGTGAAGCCCTTCTACCGCGACGGCGCCTATCTCGTCGCGGTGTTCGACGTCGTCAACCTCGGCCCGGGGGACCTCGGCGCGGGCACGGGATACGGAGGGGACGTCGCCTACATCGGCGGCTGGTACACCGCCTCTCCGTCGTCGATCCGGCGTCGCGCACCGTCTACCGGGCCGTGCGGATGGGACCGGACGATCCGCGAGGCCCCGACGACTATGTGGACCCGGGCTGGGCGACGTTCGACGTCAAGCCGGGCACGGCCAACCGCGGCTTCTTCTACGTGCCCCCGCCGCCGCCGGGCGTCACCAGCGTGACCTTCGACGCCGGCCTCTTCGGCGAAATCGACGACGTGCCCGTACGTTAACTCCCTCAAAGGGTGAAAGTTTCACATCCCCGCGGGGGTCGGCGGCTCGCTCGGCGAAGCTCCGGAGCCAGCTCAGCACCGTTGCGCGGATCGGAGCCCGCCAGGCCCGCAGGGCCCGCTCCATGTCGGCGACCTTGACCGTCCCTCATGCCTGAGGTTGGCTCCGCCGCATGACCACGGTCGCCTACCGTGAATTGTTAACGCTCACATTCACAGGTGTCGTTAACGCTCACATGAGGGTCTCGACGGCCCGGCGCGCACGGTGAGCGACCACCACCTCAGGAGGCGCATGTGAGATACGCGTTTTCACTGTCCAGGCGCACCGCGACCTGGATCGTGGGCCTGCTGTGCATGCTGGCGTTACTCCCGGCCACCGCGGCCAGGGCGGACAACCCGATAATCCAGACCATCTACACCGCCGACCCGGCGCCTCTCGTCCACAACGGCCGGGTCTACCTCTACACCGGCCACGACGAGGACGGCTCGACGTGGTTCACGATGAACGAATGGCGGGTCTGGTCGTCGGCCGACATGGTGAACTGGACCGACCACGGCTCGCCGCTGAGCGTCGCCAGCTTCAGCTGGGCGAAATCCGACGCGTGGGCGGGCCAGACCATCTACCGGAACGGCAAGTTCTACTGGTACGTCCCCACGACCAGCCGGGCGTCCGGCAGGATGGCCATCGGCGTGGCCGTCTCCGACAGCCCCACCGGCCCCTTCAAGGACGCCCTCGGACGCCCGCTGGTGGAGAACGGCGAGATCGACCCCACCGTCTTCATCGACGACAACGGGCAGGCCTACCTCTACTGGGGCAACCCGAACCTGTGGTACGTCAAGCTGAACGCCGACATGATCTCCTACTCCGGCAGCCCTACGAAGATCAACCTCACCACCGCCGGGTTCGGCACCCGCACCGGTGACGCCAGCCGCCCGACCCTGTACGAAGAGGGACCCTGGGTCTACAAGCGGGGCAACCTGTACTACAACGTGTTCGCGGCGAAGTGCTGCTCGGAATTCATCGCCTACTCCACGGCCACCAGCCCCACCGGGCCGTGGACCTACCGGGGCACGGTCATGCCCACGCAGGGCGGCAGCTTCACCAACCACCCGGGGATCGTCGACTTCAACGGCGGTTCGTACTTCTTCTACCACAACGGCGCGCTGCCGGGCGGCGGCGGTTTCACCCGCTCGGTGGCCGTGGAGAAGTTCAGCTACAACGCCGACGGCACGATCCCGACGATCACCATGACCACGACCGGGGCGCCCCAGGTCGGCACACTGGACCCGTACGTCCGGCAGGAGGCCGAGACCATCGCCTGGGAGTCCGGCGTCGAGACCGAGCCGTCCAACGAGGGCGGCATGAACGTCGGGTTCATCGACAACGGCGACTACATCAAGGTCAAGGGCGTCGCCTTCGGCACCGGCGCCAGGTCCTTCAGCGCGCGGGTCGCCTCGGGCTCCGCCGGCGGCAAGATCGAGGTGCGGCGGGATAGCGTCAGCGGCACGCTGATGGGGACGTGCGACGTCCCGGGCACCGGCGGCTGGCAGACCTGGACGACCGTCTCCTGCCCGGTCACCGGCGCGACCGGCACCCACGACCTGTATCTCAGGTTCACCGGCGGGAGCGGCTACCTGATGAACGTGAACTGGTGGCAGTTCAGCGGCAGCGGGCCGACCTCCTCGCCTTCGCCGACACCCCCGGTCTCGCCCTCCCCCACGCCGCCGACTTCGCCGTCGCCGACACCCCCGGCTTCACCGTCGCCCAGCCCGGCCCAGTCGCCGGCCGGCGGTGCCTGCAGCGCGACCTACCGCACCACCAACTCGTGGGGCGGCGGCTTCCAGGGCGAGGTCACGGTCACGGCCGGCGGCTCGCCGATCAACGGCTGGACCGTCAAATGGAACCTCAGCAACGGCCAGAGCATCAGCCAGGTCTGGAACGGCACGCTGAGCACCAGCGGCTCGGCCGTGTCGGTGAAGAACGTCTCGTACAACGGCTCGCTGGGGGCCTCCGCCTCGACGACCTTCGGTTTCACCGCCGGTGGCACGCCGTCGACGCCGTCCCTCACCTGCACGAGCCCGTGAGCACCACGGACGAGTTCGTGAGCACGACAGCGGGAGGCCGCTGAAGGACGAGGTGGCGAACCCACGGCACCCGGGCGCGCGAGGGGCTGTGGGTTCGCCTCCGCCAGACACCACCGCTTCGCCGCGCCGTCAGACACCGTGGGCTCGCCGCCGTCAGGCATCATGGGCTCGGCCGTCAGACACCGTGGGCTCAGCCGCCGTCGGCCGGGCCTCCCCGGCCGTGCCGCGACGGCGCTCGTCAGCTCTCGGATGTGCCCTCGGCCACCGGCTGCGCTTCGCCGTACATGGAGTCGTGGGCCTTGCGGGGCGCGCAGACGCTGGCCTTGGAACACGCGCAGCGGCGGCCGCCCTCGTTGAGGCGGACGATGACGGAGTCGGACGGCACGTTGTGACCCACCACCGTGCCCGGGCCCTGTGGGGTGTCCACCGCGAGGCCCGCGCGCGGCGCCGACGCCCGGAACTCCTGATAGAGCGGGTGCTCGTACTTCAGGCAGCACATGAGCCGGCCGCAGGCGCCCGCGATCCTGAGCGGGTTGACCGGAAGGTCCTGGTCCTTGGCCATCCGCACGGAGACCGGCTCGAAGTCCTTCAGGAACGTCGCGCAGCACAGGTCGCGGCCGCAGGGGCCGATGCCGCCCTGGAGCCTGGCCTCGTCGCGCGGGCCGATCTGCCGCAGCTCGACCCGGGCCCGCAGGTTGCGGGCCAGGTCACGCACGAGCGCGCGGAAGTCGACCCGGTGGGGCGCGGAGAAGTACACGGTGTAGACGTTGTCGGCGTCCAGGTAGTCGACGCCGACGACCTTCATCGGCAGCTCATGGCGCTTGATCAGGCGCTTGGACACGCTCCTGGCCTCCGCCCTGCGGCGGCGGTTGGCCTCGTCCCTGGACAGGTGCTCCTCGCCCGCGATGCCCTGGCAGACGGGCAGGCCCTCGACGTCCTCGCTCACGTACTGCGGCGCCCACGCGCACTCGGCGACCTCCGGGCCCGAGTCGGTGGGCACGAGGACCTTGTCGCCCACCTTGGGAGAGTGACCACCGGGATCGAGGTAGTAGAGCCGTCCGTAGCGGGTGAAGCTCACCGCCATCATCATGCCCAAGCGCCGGCCCTCCTCGATCCTGTACGGCTAACGCGTCCGAACCCACCATACGTGTCGTACGGCGCCGGCAATCATGGCCTGTGGACAAACCCACGGCGGGGCCGGGAGACCCGGCCCCGCCGGAGTGGTGTGCCTACCAGGCCGCTTTGCCGACGGGCGCGCCCTTCGGGGAAATGCCGTAGGAGTGCAGCGTCCGGTAGCCGGACGGAGTGATCTCGCCCAGCTCACCGGGTCTGGAGACCAGGAAGTTCCGGCCGGTGCCGTCCACGTCGAGCATCCCGGTCGGAATCACCCCTCTGCCGGCGCGGGCATGAAGAACCTCGATCTGACGCCCTTCGAGGTCGTACGCCACGATGCCGTCGACGTCGTCCTTTATCGCGTCCTCCCCGGCCGTGCTCAGCTTGAGGGTCGTCTGCGCGGCGATCACTCGCGACCCGTCGGGTGTGATCGTGACCCCGAGAATCAGGGCCGGGGACGTCCCTGTCGTAGGCGTCAGCCTGATCACACGGGCGTCGTCGAGGGTGCCGGCGACGCCGGTGTCGAGCAGCATCGGATCCTGCGGACCCGAGCAGGCCCAAACGACCTTCGCATCCGGAGTGTCCTCCGGAGAGCCACTGGGCTCCGCGCCCGTCGACCGCGCCCTGCATCCCCATCCGTCCGGCGGGGACCCGGGGAGATCGGACACCGCGACGGCGACGTCGGCCCCGGGGCCGTCCGGCGCGGAGGCCGCCGCCGACGCACCGGCCTCGCCGGGCGCTCCCGAGTCCGGCGCGGGGGGCGCTCCGGTCTCGGTCCCGGCCGGCTCTACCGCCTCGCGGCCCGCGGCCACACCCGCCTCGGTCCCGGCGGGCCTCGCCGCGGGGTCGGCGGATGCCGGCTCGGAAGTCACACTCGTCTCCGCACCCGGCGCGGACGTGGCCGCGTTGACCGGTGAAGGCTCCGCCCCCGAGGCCGGGGGCTCCGACATGGAAAGCCGGGGTACTTCCGAGATCCCGAAGGCCGTTCCCATGGCCCTGGTGAGGAGCACGCGGCGTCCGTCCTCGGTCAGGGAGAGATCCCGGACGCTCGCCGGACGCGTCGACGTCCACGTACGGCTGCCGCCGGTCGCGGTGTCGGTGACGACGAGGGACACGCGCGGCTGCCCCGGCTCGCAGGAGAACAGCCCGTACGCGAGCGTCGCACCGTCGCCGCTCACCGCGAGCGCGGTGATCTCGGTGCCCGCCGGCGGCGCGTACGGAAGCTCGCCTTGTGAGGCGACCCTCCCCTCCCCGTCCAGGGTGAACTGGTACAGCCGCGAGCGGCAGCCGTCCGAGACGGTGGCCGCGTAGAAGACCCGGTTGTCGCGCGTCGCCTGCACCACGGCGAATCCCTCGTCCGTCGCGGGCCGCGGCACGACGTCGGTGCTGTGCCCGTCGGCGACGCTCCTGATCGTGATGTCGCCGGGGTCGCCGATCTGTGCGAGGAAGGCGGGGTCGGCGGCCGGGCCGACGGCGATGCCGGCGGCCGTGTCGCCGGTCACGCCACCGTGGCGCGCGACGGCCGCGCCGCCCGCGACCGCGAGCGTCACGGCGGCCGCCGCCGCGACCGGCATCAGCCACGTCCTGCCCCGTCCAGTGCTCACGCGCGTACGGCGGCGGACCGGGGCGGTCTCCGGGACGAACGGCGGGACGGCGTCGACCGTCTCCCCCACCGCGTGGGCGGCGTCCTGCAACCGGCGGATGACGTCGTTCATCGGGTCTCTCCCAGGAGGCGGCCGAGCGCGTCGAGCGCCCGGGAGGTGGTGGACTTGACGGTGCCCCGGCTGATCTTCATGACCCGCGCCGTCTCCTCTTCGGACAGCTCGGCGTAGTAGCGCAGGACCAGGGCCTCCCGCTGGCGCCGGGGCAGGCGGTGGAGGGCCTCCATGACCTCCCGCCGCTCCGCGCCGAGGATCGCGGCCGACTCGGCCGACCAGACGGGCGGGTCGTACGTGCCGGCGAACCAGGACGGCAGCCGCCGCCTGCGCAGCACGCTGCGGGCGTTGTTGAGCACCGCGGCGCGCACGTAGACGAGCGCCTTGTCCCGGTCACGCAGGCCGCCGAAGCGCCGGTGCAGACCGAGGAACGCCTCCTGCACCACGTCTTCGGCGCTCTCCCGGTCGCCGACCATGATCAGGGCGAGCCGGGTGAGGCCGAGGGCGTGCTCGGCGTAGAGACCACTGATCGTGTCGTCGGCGCCCGCCGACAGAGGCGGGACGCTCACGGGCCCCCCGGGTTGCTGATCGAGATCGAGCGTTTCGGCCTTCATGTACCAGAGACGCCGTACGCCCGCCGGGGTTGCTCGCGTCCTACGCGGGAGAGCGGAGGGCGAGGGTCATGGCCTCGACCGCGATCTGCGGGTTCACGTTGGCCGCCAGCCGCTCCCGGCACTTCATGATCGCGTCCGTACGGCGGAGCGTCTGCTCGGGAGTGGACGCGCGGGCGAGGGTCTCCACCTCGTGCCTGCGGTCCTCGTTAGCCAGCTCGACCGGAGCCCCGAACTGCACGGCCAGCACGTCGCGGTAGAACGCCACGAGTTCGAGCAGCGCGAGGTCGAGGGAGTCGCGCTTGATGCGGGTGGCCCGGGACTTCTGCATGGTCTCGAGCTCCTTGAGCGCTCCCGCGCCGCCCCGTACGAGGCCCTTGTTGAGCCCCTTGCCCGAGGAGCCCTCACCGTAGACCTTGCGCAGTTCGGCGGTCTCGGTCTCGTTCAGCGCGGTCGTGGCCGCGTCGGCGTCCTCGGTGGAGGTCTTCACCAGCCGCTCGGCGGCGGTGATGCACTCCGCCACGCCGGTCAGCGACCGGGGGATCGACAGCACGTCGTCGCGGCGGCGCCGCACCTCCTCGTCCAGCGCGAGCCGCCGCGCCCTGCCGATGTCCCCCTGGGCCGCCCGCGCGGCGTCGAGCGCCACGTCGTGGGGCACTCCGTCGCGGGTCACCAGCACGTTCGCGACCGCCTCGGTGGAGGGCGTGCGCAGCGTCACGACCCGGCAGCGCGAGCGGATCGTGATGATCATGTCGTCCGGGGAGGGCGCGCACAGCAGCCACACGGTCCGCGGCGGCGGCTCCTCGATGGCCTTCAGCAACGCGTTCGCCGCCGCCTCCGTCACCCGGTCGGCGTCCTCGAACAGCACGATCCGCCACCGGCCGAGCGTGGGCGCCCCCGCCGCCTTGAGCACGAGTTCGCGCGTCTGCCGCACGCTGTACGACAGCCCCTCGGGCCGTACGAACGTGACGTCCGGGTGCGAGCCGACCTCGACCTGGTGGCAGGCGTCGCAGTGGCCGCAGCCCCGCTGACCGCAGAGCAGCGACGCCGCGAACGCCTTGGCGGCCGTGGACCGCCCCGATCCCGGCGGCCCGGTGAACAGCCAGGCGTGGGTCATGCCCGCGCCGCGGCCCCCGGCGACGGCCTCCGCGGCGGCCGAGGCCGCCTGCCCCAAGACGTCGATCGCCCGGTCCTGCCCGATCAGATCCCCGAAAACGCTCATGCCACCCCCTCGCCTGGCGGCTCGGGGTCGCATTCGCGAATCGCGCTGTGCTTGTCGATTCGCTCGCTCCGCTCGCTCATGCCACCCCCTCGCCTGGCGGCTCGGGGTCGCATTCGCGAATCGCGCTGTGCTTGTCGATTCGCTCGCTCCGCTCGCTCATGCCGCTATCCGAAGTCGCGGATGGCGGGCATCGTGCCGGTGGCCTCCTCGGCCTCCTGCGGCACCGGATCGGGCAGGATCTCCCGCACCCGATCCTGGATCAGGCGCGTCACCTCGCGCTGGTCGAGCGTGCCGTCCACCACGAGATACCGGTCGGGATCGGCCGCCGCCAGCGCCCGGAACTCCCGCCGCACCCGCTCGTGGAACTCCAGCGGCTCGGCCTCGATGCGGTCGGCCGGCGAGGCCATGCGCCGCAGCCCGACCGCGGGCGGCACGTCGATGAGCACGGTGAGGTCGGGGACGAGCCCGCCCGTCGCCCACCTGTTGATCCTCGCGACGTCCTCCTTTTCGAGCGACCGCCCGGCGCCCTGGTAGGCCAGCGACGAGTCCACGTACCTGTCGCAGACCACCGTCGAGCCCCGCTGCAGCGCCGGCCTGATGACCTTCTCCACGTGCTCGGCCCGGTCCGCCGCGTACAGCATCGCCTCGGCCCGCGGGGACAGGCCCTGGTGCGCGGCGTCGAGCAGGATCGCCCGTAACCGCATGCCGACCTTGGTCGAGCCCGGCTCGCGGGTCTGCACGACGTCGAAGCCCTGGTCGCGCAGCCAGATCGCGAGCAGCCGCGACTGGGTGGTCTTGCCCGAGCCCTCGCCGCCCTCGAAGGCGATGAACAGCCCGCGCTCGGGGTTCGTCTCCTCCTCCTGGACGAACCGCCGCCCGCGCAGGGCGTTCAGCAGGTCGACCCCGATGGGGACCTCGGGACGGTCGTCCATGTGCCGCAGCGCGACCACCCCGACGGCGATCGCGAGCAGCGCGCCGAGGAGCAGCACGAGGTTGGTGCCGTCGAAGCGGTAGCTGAGCCCGGCTATCCGGACGACGTGCGCGCCGAACAGCGCAGCGAGGGTGGAGGCCAGCGCCACGACCAGCAGCAGCACCACCCGGGCCAGCGACTGCAGGAATGAGAACGTACGGCCGCGCAGCCCGTCCTCCACCTCCAGGCCGATCACCGTGTAGCCGATGATCCAGGCGATGCCGGCGCAGGCGCCCAGCACCACGGTCAGCACGACGACGACCACGAGGTTCTGGATGAGCGAGACGGCGGCCAGCGTCAGCCCCGCGAGCACGATCGACAGCCCGAACAGCCGCCGCCTGGACAGCCCCTTCAGCAGCCGCAGGCCGAAGAACATGCCGAACGCCATGCCGAGGAAGACGGCGCAGAACACCGCGCCGTACCCCGCGTCGCCGCCGCCCATGGCCTGCACGTACGCCTTGGCCACACCGACGACCGCGCCGCCGGCGGCGAAGGCGCCGAGCATGCCGATGATCAGGCCGCGCACGATCCGGTCGCCGCCGGCGAACCGCCAGCCCTCGGTGATCTGCCGGAACACCGACGGCGCGGCCACGTGCCTGACGTGGTTCTTGGGGATGGCCCGCAGCGTGAAGACCATCGCGGCGGAGGCCAGGTAGGCCAGCGCGTTGGCGTACAGCGCCACGCTGGTGGCCGCGACGGTGAACGACGGGACGGCCGCCGAGATCGTCGTCACCACAGCGGACACGATCGCGAACAGCGCCGCGGCCACGGGGGCCGTGCCGTACGTGACGAGAAGGTTGAGCTGGTTGGCCTCCTCGAGCCGCTCCTTGGGCACGAGGTTGGGCACGGTGGCGTCCTTGGCGGGCACCCAGAAGAGGTTCACGCACTCGACCAGGAACGTCGCGACGATCACCCACTGGTAGACGCCGACCAGCGGGATCGACAGCACCACCGCGAACCTCGCGAGGTCGGCGACGACCATCGTCAGCCTGCGGTCGAACCGGTCGGCCACCGCTCCCGCGAGCGGGCCGAGCAGGATCGCGGGCAGCATCTTGGCGACGAAGACGCCGCCGATGGCGAGGCTCTGCGCCTGGAAGCCGGATCCGGCGGTGAGGTTACCGGCCAGGGCGGTCAGCGCGATGATGTTGAGCCAGTCACCGAGGCTGCACGTCGCCATCGCCGTCCACAGCCTGCGGAACGGCGCGTTCGCCAGCACGTGCGGCTGCTTGCGTCGCGCGGCGGCGGCACGGCCAGGGATGCTCATGATGTCAGCGTATCCAGGTGCTAGCTGGGCTTGGGAGACGGACGAGCGGGCCGTGGAGGCCTGCTCGTCGCCTGAGGGTATTACGTCCGCCTCGTCCTCGCTGTCGAGATGGCGCCAATGTTCTGCCGGATTCCCGTGTTCCGGGGAGCGGTCAGGCCCGCAACTCGACGAGGGTGATCTCGGGTGGCGCGCCGACCCGTACCGGCGGCCCCCAGAAGCCCGCGCCCCGCGTGACGTAGACCTGGGTGTCGCCGCCGCCCGCGCGCGGCACGCTCGCCAGCCCCGCCACCACGGGCTGCTGCAGCGTCACCAGCAGGTTGAACGGCGCCATCTGACCGCCGTGGGTGTGCCCGGACAGCTGGAGGTCGACGCCGTGGGCGGCGGCCTGCGTCACCTGGACGGGCTGGTGGGCCAGGAGCACGACGGGCCGGTTCGCGTCGCGGCCCCCGAGAGCCCTGTCGAAGTCCGGGCCGTCGCCCGACGGCGCGCCGTTCAGGTCGTTGACTCCCGCCAGGTCGAGCACGGCTCCCGCGTGACGGATCTCGACTCGCTCGTTGCGCAGCGGCCGGACGCCCAGCGAGCGCAGCTCCTCGATCCATTCCAGGGGGCCGCCCGCGGTGTAGTACTCGTGGTTGCCGGTCACGAAATACGCGCCATAACGGGATTCGAGGGACCGCAGGGGCGTGGCGAGACGGCCCAGTTCGGCGACCGTGCCGTCCACCAGGTCGCCCACGATCGTCACGGCGTCGGCCTCCAGGCCATTGATCATCCGGACGATCCGCTCGGTGTGGCCCCGGCCGGTCAGCGGGCCGAGGTGGATGTCGCTGACGACCGCGATGCGCAGGCCGCTCATCCGGGGGTCGAGCCGGGGCAGTCGGACCGGCACCCGCTCGATCACCGGGTCGCCGAGAGCGCGGGTCACGCCGTAGCCCACGGTCGCGAGCGCACCCGCGGCCACGACTGCGGAGGCCGTGCGGGAGATGAACAGCCTGCGGTCGATCGCCGGCGCACCCGTGCCGATCCCTTCCACCGCCTGCCCGCCGGTCGCGGCCGTGCCGGGCGCGGGGGAGCCTCCCCCGGCCGCCGCACCCGCGAGCACCACCTCGTCCACCGGCGCCGCCTCCCCCTCGGCCCGCTCGCCCGCAGCCACGGCCGTCGTACGGCGGCGCCTGGACACGAGGAACGTCGCGACCGCCCGGGGCACCTCCATGACCAGCCCGAACACGAACAGGTAGAACATCATGGCCAGCCACAGGTAGCCGGGCCAGGCCACGACGCGCTCGACGTCCATGCCGAAGGACCGGCTGCCGACGAACGTCACCACCATCAGGGCCGCCAGGGCCACGAGCACCCACGTCAGCACCCGGCGCGAGCGCGATCCCGGCGTCGTCGACGCCCTGACCAGCCGCCGCCACAAGTAGAGGTGCACGACGACCACGGCTGTCAGGATCATGCCCACGAACCCCACGAGAACTCCCCTCGACCGGCTGGCGATCACGGCCCGGCCGACGACGATGCTACGAGCTCACACCGGCGGCCGCGTTCCCGGGTGCGACGGCGAGAATCGGCGCCCGCTGAAATTTTCACCGTCGAGTCGGCCTCATGCCGTGCCACCACCGGTGATCTTTGCCCACCCCGGAGAACGGGCGGACGATCGCGACGGAAGCGTTCTGGAGACGATGCCTCCGGCAGATCTCCGGGGGCGGACGACACGAGGTGACACATGAGAAGTCCCCGGCATTTGGCGTGGATGGCCGCAGGAGGGGTGGCCGTCGCGGCGATCGCGCTCCACGGCACGCCCGCTGCGGCGGTGGACGCCACGCCCTCCCCCACCCCGCGAACCAGCGTGAGCCCGTCGCCGAACAGCGATCCGGCCGTGCCGACCACGCCGCCGAGCGTGCGGCTGTGCCCGCCGCCGGTGCCGGCCGGCACCACCGAGGGATACGTCGGCCTGTGCTGGAGCGCGTCCACCGACGACGTCGGCGTCACCGGCTACGAGGTCTACCGGCTCACGGCCGACGGCTTCGTCAAGACGACGTCGACCACCGGCACCACCGTCGTGATGGGCGGCCTGGCGTACGGCCGGACCTACACCTTCTACATCGTGGCCAAGGACGCCGACGGCCACACCAGCCCGCCGACGGCGCTGATCAACGCGCAGGCGGTGACCGGCATGGTGGTCAGCCCGAGCCCGGTGACCGGAGACACCACCTCGCCCAGCAAGCCCACCGGGCTGCACGACGGCTGCGTGGCCGACTTCCCCGGCACGGAGTTCTGCTGGTCGGCGTCGACCGACAACGTCGGCGTCACCGGTTACGTCGTCTTCCGGCTGACCGCGACCGGCTGGGTGCGGGCCGGCGCCGCGTCCTCCACCTATTTCATGGAGGGCAACCTGGTGACGGGCCACAAGTACACCTACGTGGTGGTCGCCAGGGACGCGGCCGGCAACCTCAGCCTGCCGTCCGACCCGATCACCACTGTGGCCCGGCAGGGGTTCCCCACGTACAGCCCGTCGCCGAGCCCCCCAGTGAGCCCCTCGCCGAGCCCCTCGGCGACTCCCGCCGCCACCTGCGAGGTCGGCTACACCCAGTCGACGTGGAGCACGGGCCTCACGGCCGACCTGGTGATCACAAACACGGGCACCACGCCGATTTCGGGCTGGACGCTGCGGTTCGCCTTCCCGTCCGCGGGCGAGCGCATCGTCCAGGGCTGGTCGGCCGGCTGGAGCCAGGCGCCGGGGAACACGGTCACGGCCACCAGCCTGCCCTGGAACGCCACCCTCGCACCGGGCGCGTCCGCGCGCATCGGCTTCAACGCCTCCCACACCGGCGTCTCCGCCCCGCCGAGCGCTTTCACGCTCAACGGCACGACCTGCACCACAGCCTGACCTGCGCAGGCGCGGACGGCACCCGGGTGGCGGCCGTCGGCCGCCACCCGGGGCCGTGGATCACGACTTCGTGGCGGGCTTCTTCGCGGCGGTCGTCCTGGCGCGGGTCGTGCGCTTGGGAGCGGGCGCCCGCTCCCGCCGCTCGGCCAGCAGCTCCGCCGCCCGCTCCAGCGTGATGTCCTCGACCGTGTCGCCCTTGCGCAGGGACGCGTTGGTCTCGCCGTCCGTGACGTACGGGCCGAAGCGGCCCTCCTTCACCACGATCGGCTTCTTGGAGTTCGGGTCCTCGCCCAGCTCGCGCAGCGGCGGCGCGGCGGCGGCCCGGCCGCGTCCGCGCGCCTTCGGCTGCGCGAACAGCTCCTTGGCCTGCTCGATCGTGACCGTGAGCAGGTCCTCCTCGGAGCCGAGCGAACGCGAGTCGGTCCCCTTCTTGATGTAGGGCCCGAATCGGCCGTTCTGCGCGGTGACCTCCTCGCCGTCGATCTCGCCGACGACCCTGGGCAGCTGGAGCAGCTTGAGCGCCTGGTCCAGCGTGATCGTGTCCAGCGACATCGTCTTGAACAGCGAGCTGGTCCGCGGCTTGGGAACGTCCGCCTTCTTCGTCCGCTTCTTGCCCTCCGCGGGCGCGGGCTCCTCGGGCAGGATCTCGGTGACGTACGGGCCGAAACGGCCGTCCTTGGCCACGATCGTCCGGCCGGTCGCCGGGTCGACGCCCAGCTCGCGGTCGCCGCTCGGGCGCGAGAACAGCTCCTCGGCCTTCTCCGCGGTCAGCTCGTCGGGCGCCATGTCCTCGGGGATGTTCACCCGGGCGCCGTCGCGGTCGAGGTACGGCCCGTAACGGCCGACCCTGATCACGATGTCCGTGCCCTTGATCGGGAACGAGCTGATCTCCTTGGCGTCGATCTCCCCGAGGTCGGTGACCATCTCCTTCAGGCCCTCGTCGCCGTCCCCGCCGCCGAAGTAGAACCTGCGCAGCTCGGGCACCCGTTCGGCGCGGTCGTTGGCGATGTCGTCGAGGACCTTCTCCATGTCGGCGGTGAAGTCGTAGTCGACCAGGTTGCCGAAGTGCTGTTCGAGCAGGTTGACCACGGCGAACGCGAGGAACGACGGCACCAGGGCGGTGCCCTTCTTGAACACGTAGCCCCGGTCGAGGATCGTTCCGATGATGGACGCGTACGTCGAAGGCCGCCCGATCTCGCGGTCCTCCAGCTCCTTGACCAGCGACGCCTCGGTGTAACGCGCGGGCGGCTTGGTCGAGTGCCCCAGCGCGGTCAGCTCGGCCGCCGTGAGCCGGTCGCCCTCGGTCAGCGTGGGCAGGCGCTTCTCCGAGTCGTCCCGGTCGGTCGAGGGGTCGTCCGCGCCCTCGACGTACGCCTTGAGGAAGCCGTGGAAGGTGATCGTCCGTCCGGTGGCGCTGAACTCTACGTTCTCTCCAGCGCTGGAGGTGCCGCCGACCTTGACCGACACCGACTCGCCGACGGCGTCCTTCATCTGGGAGGCGACCGTACGCTGCCAGATCAGCTCGTACAGCCGGAACATGTCCCCGGACAGGCCGGTCTCGCCCGGTGTGCGGAACTCCTCACCGGACGGCCGGATCGCCTCGTGCGCCTCCTGGGCGTTCTTCACCTTGCTGGTGTAGACGCGCGGCTTGTCCGGCACGTACGCCGAGCCGTACAGCTTGATCGCCTGGTTGCGGGCGGCGGCGACGGCGGTCTCCGACAGCGTGATGCTGTCGGTACGCATGTAGGTGATGTAGCCGTTCTCGTACAGCCGCTGGGCCACCTGCATCGTGTACTTGGCGGAGAAGCCCAGCTTGCGGCTCGCCTCCTGCTGCAAAGTGGTCGTCCGAAACGGCGCGTACGGCTTGCGCGTGTACGGCTTACGCTCGACCGAGCGCACGGCGTAGGACACGCCCTCGAGACGGGCGGCGAGAGCCCTCGCGGCGGCCTCGTCGAGGTGGAGGACGTCGGCGCCCTTCAGCTTGCCGGTGGAGGCGAAGTCGCGGCCCTGGGCCACGCGCCTGCCGTCCACACCGGTGAGGCTGGCGGAGAACGTCCGGGGGTCGTCGCCGGCGCGGCCGGTGTCGAACAGCGCCTGCAGGTCCCAGTAGTTGGCGGCGGTGAACGCCAGCCGCTCCCGCTCGCGCTCCACGACCAGCCGGGTCGCGACCGACTGGACACGGCCGGCGGACAGCCGCGGCTTGACCTTCTTCCACAGGACCGGGCTGACCTCGTAGCCGTAGAGGCGGTCGAGGATGCGCCGGGTCTCCTGCGCGTCTACCAAGCGGAGGTTGAGGTCGCGGGGGTTGGAGACCGCGTCTCTGATCGCGTGCGGGGTGATCTCGTGGAACACCATGCGGTGCACGGGAATCTTGGGCTTCAGCACCTCGCGCAGGTGCCAGGCGATGGCCTCGCCCTCCCGGTCCTCGTCGGTGGCGAGGTAGAGCTCGTCGGCTTCCTTGAGAAGCTGCTTGAGCTTGGACACCTGTGACTTCTTGTCCGGGTTCACGACATAGAGCGGCTCGAACTCGTGGTCGACGTTCACCCCGAGGCGGGCCCAGGCCTCGCTCTTGTACTTCTCCGGGATGTCATCGGCCTTCTCCGGAAGATCACGGATGTGGCCGATGCTCGATTCGACGATGTAGCCGCGCCCGAGGTACCCGGCGATCGTCTTCGCCTTCGCGGGCGATTCCACGATCACCAGGCGGGTTCCGCCGGCGTTGCCGTTGTTGGCTGGCACGCTGCTTCCTACCTCGCTGTCCGCTGTCATTCCCCGTGCTGCCGGGCTTCGTGCTCCCGGCTCATGACACCCTCGTCGTCCGGGCCGGGGGCGATTACCCCCTTGGGGCGCCGAGGAGGCGCCGCTTTGAAGGTACCTGCCGCCGCACGTTCCTCCCCCTCGGGCTACCCGGTTATGTCCGGGAATGTAACCCGCCTGGCGCTGTTATCCACGGAGACGCAGAATAGAGCCCAACGAGTTCCCTAGCACGCCCCGGAGACCAATGGCTGTGCTCGACTACTCCTACCTGGACCTGTATCTCCCTCGGGACACCCCTCGTGAGGTGGCGAGGCAGATGCTCACCGAGCATGCCGAGCACGGGGACTGGGAACTGGAGCGGCTACGCCTTTATCCCGACGGCAGCAGGCGCGTCCGGCTGCGTCGGAAGATCATACGGGCCGCCAGGACCATGTGAGCCGCCGGGACGCGGACGCGCACGGTCAAAAGGGCTTTGCCCGTTCCCGGTCCGCCGGCGCGCGCGTCAAACGTGCGCCGACCCGTCTTGCGAAGATTACTCGGCAAATGAGCTTTGCCCGTCCCGGGCCGCGCCCCCGGAACGGGCAAAGCGTTCGTGCCTCCACCCACTGGCGGTGGGAAGGCGTCCTGGTCGCCCGCGCCGGGAGCCTCTGTCGAACGCTCCCTGGCGCGGGCGAGTGATATCCCTCGCCTCCGTCAGCCGCGCGCCGCCGGATCACATCCGTGCGGCCGTCGCCGCCGGAGGTGTTCCCGCGCCGACACGCGCGGCCGTACGGCTACTTGCGGCCGAGCCGGAAGCGGCGGGTGACGGCGAACAGGCTCGCCGAAGCGGCGAACATGGCGCCGAGGGCCAGAGCGAGGAACGAGGCCGGGTTCATCCCGGTCAGGCCGACCGGCTGCTCGGCGCTCATCAGCTTGAGGCCGCTCAGCTTGCCGAGCGGCAGCACGTCGGTGCTCTTGCTCAGGTCGCCGGTCGGGAGGCTGCGCGCCGTGTCGGCGACAGGCAGCGAGGCGGTCGCGTCCTCCAGCGTCTGCTGGGCGGGCAGCGTGCGGGTCGCGTCGCCCAGCGCGCCGCCGGCCTTGGAGACGGCCGCCGGGGTGCTGCCGCCCTTGTTCCCCTTCTTGGCGGGGGCGCCGGGCAGGCTCGGCGTCTCCGGCAGGCCGAGCATGTTCGGCAGATCGCCGATGACCGGAGCGGAGGGAGTCGCGGCGGCGCTCATCGGCTGCACCGTGTGCTTGCCGGACAGCATCGACGCACCCGGCATGGCCGGCATGACCGCACCACGGGCGGCCTTGTGCTGCGGGTAGCCGTGGTGCTTCCAGCCGCCGCCCACCTGGGCACCACCCAGGCACCCCGCGGCGGCGTCGCCGAGCACGGCGACCGCGTTGCCGCAGAGGTTGATCGGCGCGGTGATCGGGGCGACGATCTGGTTGCCCGCGAGGATCCCGTGCCTGCCCGAGGTGATGTTGCCGCCCGCGCCGCCCCCGCCGCCGAGGACCGAGGCGCCGCCACGGCAGCCCGCCTGGGACCGGCCGATGACCGACACCGCGTTGCCGCAGACGTTGACGGGGGCCGTGATCGGGGCGACGATCTGGTTGCCTCCGAGGATCGAGCCACGACCGGACGTGACGTTGCCGCCGGCACCCCGGCCGCCGTGCTTGGTCCAGCCGCCGACCACGGTCGCGCCGCCGCGGCAGCCCGCGAAGGCGTCACCGATGATCGCGACGGCGTTGCCGCAGACGTTGATCGGCACGGTGATCGGCGCGACCACCTGGTTGCCGCCGCCGACGCTGTGCACGCCACTGGTGACGTTGCCGCCCGCGCCGCCGCCGGACCAGCCGCCGTGCCCGCCATGCCCGTGGCCACCGTGCCCGTGCCCGCCGTGCCCGTGGCCACCGTGACCGCCGTAGCCGCCCTTGCCGCCGTGGCCGGGCTTGGAACCGCCCTGGCAGCTGCCCGAGCCGTTGCCGCAGACGTCGGCCGGCGTGACGATCGGCGCGACCACCTGCGTGCCGCTGCCCACCGAGAAGCGGCCGTCGTTGTCGTGTCCCGTCGAGCCGGGGCGGTGCGTGTGACCGCCCCCGTGGTGACCGCCGTACCCGCCGTGGCCACCGTGACCACCGTGACCACCGTGACCGCCATGGCCTCCTTGACCGCCGTGACCGTGACTGCCGTGGCCGCCGGAGCCGCCCACGGATGAGCCGCCGTGGCAGCCCGAGAACGCCTCGCCGATGATCGCGACGGAGTTGCCGCATACGTTGATCGGTGCGGTGATCGGGACGACCACCTGGTTGCCGCCCAGGACCGAGCCGCGGCCGCTGGTGCGGTTGCCGCCGGCGCGGACGCCGTCACGGCCGCCGCCGACGAAGGCGCCGCCACGGCACCCGGCGGTGGCGTCGCCGAACACGGCGATCGAGTTGCCGCACAGGTTGATCGGCGCGGTGATCGGCGCGACCACCTGGTTGCCGCCCCCGATGCTGTGCACGCCGCTGGTGCGGTTGCCGCCCGCGCTCGCGCGCTGTCCCGAGCCCTTGACCGCCGCGCCGCCACGGCAGCTCGCGTCGGACCGCCCGATGACCGACACCGCGTTGCCGCAGGCGTTGACCGGGGCGTTGATCGGCGCGACCACCTGGTTGCCGCCGAGGATGCTGCCCGCTCCGGAGGTCTTGTTCCGCCCTGCGCCCACGCCCGCGCCCTGCACGGCCGCGCCGCCCAGGGAGGAGGCCCGGGACTCGCCGACGACCGCCACCGCGTTGCCGCTGATGTCGATCGGCAGGGTCACCGGGATGTCGACCTGGTTGCCGCCGAGCACGGAATGGCTGCCGTCGGTGTCGGCGAAAGCCGCACCGTTGCCAAGGGCCATGACGCCGGCGGCCAGAAACGCCGCGGAAGCCGAGCCCTTCGCCCACGTTCGCATGATGAATGCTCCTAGTGGTTCTTCTAGGGGGTTACCTGACAGCTCGCGACGCATGTCCAGGCTGTATGAGCACAGCGGAGCCGTGGACGGTCACGAGGATGGGAGATTCCGCGTCACCCGCGGGAGCCTGCCGCCCGGGCACCACGAGCGAGGGCAGGCGATGGCACCGGTCGCCGTACGACGGGGACCGGCACGAAGGCGGGATCAGTCAGGAGAGAAAGACGGGTCGTCCGCCGCTGTGCGGACCACCGGGGGAACAACCGCCGCCAGTGGGGCGGGCAGCTTGGTGAAGCGCGGTTCGAACACATCCCGCGCGACATCCCCGAACAGGATGCTTCCACCGCTCGACTGCGGGACCAGGCCCTGGTCTGCGGGCGCGTGGTCCGCGGTGGAGGGCGGCGGGAGCAGAGGCTTCGACTGGCTCGTGAGCCCGTCGACCGTGCGCCCCGCCATCGCCTCGGCGTTCACCGAGACGTCGTTCGTCGCCGTGGGGAAACCGTCGGTGCTCTCCCCATGGGACCCGGCCGCGCCCGGTGAGGACGTCAGGCCGAGATCCGGACCTGTGAGACGGTCGGGAAGAACCGACCCGGCGACATCATGTGAGGGTGCGGCCCCGGCCACGGACGTCGCCGTGCCGAAGACGCCGAAGACCACGCCGAGCAGCCATCCGGCGGCGATCAGCCCGCCGATGACCAACAGGCGGCCCAGACGGGAACCGGCCGCGAACCGCGCCATCCGGCCCCGCTCGACGGAGCCGGGAGACGTGACGCGCACGCCGGGAGCGGTGACGGGCCTGTCGGCCCCCCACTGCTCCTGCGACGTGCGCGTCACGCGACCTCCCCAAACCGCTGAGTCGAACAGCCCGCCGGGTCAACCCGGAGCGGATCCAACCCCCAACGGAGAGTTACTGTAGCGGCACGGCATGTGATCGCAAGAGCTTTCTCAGCAGTATTCGAGGAAACGGTCAAGGACCCGGACGCCAAAGCGGAGCGAATCGACCGGAACCCGCTCGTCGACGCCATGGAACATCCCGGAGAAGTCCAAGTCTTCGGGAAGCCGCAGGGGCGCGAAGCCGTACCCGCTGATGCCGAGACGGCTGAACGCCTTGAGGTCGGTGCCGCCGCTCAGCGTGTACGGAACGGCCCGCGAGCCCGGGTCCTCCTCGTGCAGCGCGTCCGCCATCGCCTTGACCAGCGGGCCCTTGAAGGGGGTCTCGACCGCCACGTCGTGATAGACGAACTCCCGGGTCACGTTCGGCCCGAGCAGCTCGTCCACGGTCTGGAAGAACTCGTCCTCGTAGCCCGGCAGGAACCTGCCGTCCACGTGCGCGCTCGCGATCTGGGGGATGACGTTCGCCTTGTACCCGGCCTGGAGCATGGTCGGGTTGGTCGTGTTGCGGAGGGTCGCGCCGATCATCCGGGCCAGCGGCCCCAGGGTGGCCACCGCCGCCTCCGCGTCCTCCGCCTTGACCTCCGTGCCGAAGACCTCCTCGAAGAACGCCTGCACGGTGGGCGTGAGCCTCACCGGCCACTTGTGCCGGCCGATCCTGCCGACAGCCTCGGCGAGCTCGGTCACGGCGTTGTCGTCGTTGAGCATCGAGCCGTGCCCGGCCCTGCCCTTGGCGGTCAGGCGCATCCAGGCGATGCCCTTCTCCGCCGCCTCGATCAGGTACAGCCTGCCCTGCTCTGTGGTCACGCTGAAGCCGCCGACCTCGCCGACGGCCTCGGTGCAGCCCTCGAAGACGTCCGGGTGCCGCTCGGCCAGCCACTGGGCGCCGTAGTGCCCCCCGGCCTCCTCGTCCGCGGTGAAGACGAGGACGACGTCCCTGGGAGGCCTGCGCCCCTCGCTCAGCCGCCGCCGCACCACGGCGAGGATCATCGCGTCCATGTCCTTCATGTCGACCGCACCGCGGCCCCAGACGCACCCGTCGGCGATCTCGCCGCTCAGCGGGTGATGGGTCCAGTCGGCGGCGTCGAACGGCACGACGTCCAGATGGCCGTGGAGGACCAGGGCGTCCCTGCTCGGGTCGGCGCCCTCGACACGGGCGACCACGTTCGCCCGCCCGGGGTCGGACTCGAGGATCCGCGGCTCCAGGCCGACCTCCGACAGCTTTCCCGCCACGTATTCCGCGGCCTCACGTTCCCCTGGCCCCGCGTTGTCCCCCGCGTTGACCGAGTCGATGCGGATCAGGTCGCGGCACAGCTCGGCGACCTCGTCCTCCCCGTAGCGTGGGGTCATTGCGCCTCCTCCTGCCGGCGGATCCGTCCGAGGTCCGGCCCGCCCTTTTCACGTCGTACGGCTCGCGCCTCCATCCTGCCGCCGTACGGGCGTGACGTTCACCCCCGGGCTGCCGCGAGCCGCGCCGGGCGCATTCCCGGTATGAAGCAGGGCGGAGAGAGTGCTAACCTGTATCCGCCGACGCGGGATGACGATCCTGCGTAAGGCACCACGTCCGGGTGGCGGAATAGGCAGACGCGCTAGCTTGAGGTGCTAGTGCCCAGTGATGGGCATGGGGGTTCAAGTCCCCCCTCGGACACAAGTCATTTCCTCATGTGAGGGCTGAGATTCGTCTTGGCCCTCACTTTTGTTTACCCGAGCGGTAGGTCAGCCGTAGGGATGAGCCCGACGGTGTCGCGTCTCATGCCGCCCTGGAGACTTCGTCGCCAGGTGCCCCGTCCGTGCTCGGCATGGGGGGAGGCAGGGCCTGTTCGCACCAGATGGTTTTGCCACTGATCGTCTGCCTCGTGCCCCAACTCTGCGTGAGCTGTGCGACCAGCAGCAGCCCGCGGCCTCCCTCGTCGAAGACGCGGGCCCGGCGCAGGTGCGGTGCGGTGTTGCTGCCGTCCGAGACCTCGCAGATCAGTGTGCGGTCGCGGATCAGTCGCAGCTGGATGGGGCCGGTCCCGTGGCGCATGGCGTTGGTGACCAGCTCGCTCACCACGAGGCCGGTGACGAACTCCATTTCGTCCAGTCCCCACACGAAGAGCTGCTCGATGGCGAGCTTCCGGGTGGGTGCGACCAGGGCCGGGTCGGCGGGGACGTCCCACGTGGCGACTTGGTCCGGGGAGAGGGCTTCGGTGCACGCGAGGAGAAGGGCCGCGTCGTCGGCCGCGCGGCCGTTCAGCAGGGCGCCGGTCACGGCGTCGCAGGTGTCTTCGAGTGACGCCGCCGGCAGCGCCAGGGCACGGCGCAGCTCGGCGAGGCCCTGGTCGATGTCCCGGTCGCGGGCTTCGACCAGGCCGTCGGTGAACAGGGCGATGACGGTGCCCTCGGCCAAGCGCAGCTCGGTGCTCTCGAAAGGCAGGCCGCCGACACCGAGAGGAGGGCCGACCGGCCCGCTCACCAGTTCCGTGGTGCCGTCGGGAGTGAGCAGGACAGGCAGCGGGTGACCGGCGGTGGCCGCGGTGCACACGCGTGAGACGGGGTCGTAGACGGCGTACAGGCACGTGGCGCCCAGCTCGGCGAACGCCGCCGTGTCGCGTTCCGCCACGCCGGGCTGTTCGTCGCTGGTGAGGTGGATGACCAGGTCGTCCAGGTGGGTGAGGAGCTCGTCAGGTGGCAGGTCGACGTCGGCCAGGGTGCGTACGGCGGTGCGCAGCCGGCCCATGGTGGCGGCGGCGTGGATGCCGTGACCGACGACGTCCCCGACGACGAGGGCGACCCGGCAGCCGGACAGCGGGATCACGTCGAACCAGTCGCCGCCCACCCCGGTCTGCGCGCTCGCCGGCAGATAACGGGAGGCGATCTCCACCGCCGGCTGCACGGGCAGCCGCTGGGGCAGCAGACTGCGCTGCAGGGTCAGCGCGGTGGTGCGTTCACAGGTGTAACGGCGGGCGTTGTCGATGAGGACGCCCGCCTTGGAGGCCAGTTCCACCGCGTAGGACAGATCCTCCTCGTCGAATCGCCCGGGCAGACGCGAGCGCCAGAAACTGACCACGCCCATCCGCATCCCCTGGGCACGTAGCGGAGTCGCGATCAGGGAGTGGATGCCGTCGCCCAGGATCCGATCGGTCTCTTCCGGGTCCCGGGACCGCCACGCGGTGGAAGCCCGCAGATCGGGCTCGATCACGGCGAGGCCACCGTCAAAACTGCGGGCCTGAGGCGTGGACGGGGCCCACGTGATCGGCACGCCGGGCGGGTGGAACGACGCGGTGTCTTCGATGCCTCCGACGGCCACCCGGCACAGCGTCTCGCCCTCGTCCGGCGGCTGGTGGTCATCGCCTCGCAAGACACCCGCTACCAGGTCGACCGTGACGAAGTCGGCGAACTCGGGGACCACTACCTTCACCAGCTCTTCCGCGGTCCGCCTCACATCGAGGGTAGTGCCCATCGCCGTGCTGGCGTCGTACAGCAGTTTGAGGCGCCTGTGCGCCCTGTCTGTCAGCTCGCGGCTCTCCTCCAGCGAGCGTCCCATGCTGTTGAACGCGACTTCGAGCTCGCCGATCTCGCCGGCACCGGTTTCCGGCATGCGCGCCGTGAGGTCTCCGCCGGCCAACCGGGAAGCGACTGCGGCCGCTTTGCGGACCGGCCGGACGATCGACCGGATCAGGTAGGCGTCGAAGAGAAGGATGAGCAGGATCGACCCCGCCACACCGGCCGCCGCCGCCACGGTGGCCCGGACAGCGGCATCGGCGGCACGCTCTTGCCGCGACGCGAGAAGTTGATTCTCAAAATTCACGAAGCGCTCGAATTGGCCCCTTATCGCGTCGACACGGCGCTTCCCCTCTGCCGTCACCGCCACGGTTCGGACGGATGCCGGATCTCGCCGCGCGGCCTCCACGGTCGGCATCGAATAGTCACGGATGTAGGCCTCGATGGACTGCTTGATCTGGCGCGCTCGGTCTGCCTGCGCGGCGCTCTGGACGCTCGCGAGCCGCTCCAGGGTGGCCGCCTGCTCGGGGATGGAGGCACGGGCCTGTCTCCACGGTTGCAGGAAGCTCTCGTCTCCGGCGATGACGAACCCCCGCTGACCGGTCTCAAGGTCGATGACGAGCCTGTGGAGGTGGTTCGCGGTCGTCAGCACATGCCTGGAGTGGTTTGTGAGATGCACCGCCTCACGAAGACCCGAAATCGCCGGCAGGAGGAACGCGAAGGCGCCGCAGATGAGGCCCAAGATCAGCATGCTCACCACGATCGTGCGCCGGGTCAGTCCGCCTTTTCCCTCGGCCCATCGTGTGCGACGCGAACCGCTCACCCGCATGGCATGCCTCGTGACCAGCAGGAATAACACCTACTTCGTCATCCTACGACTATGACTCCTGCGCTGCCGGAAGGCAGCGGCCGCCGGCCCCACGACGGTCGCAGCAGCGGGGTCAGCGGAGGGCCAGTTCGGCGACCCGGCGGGCGAGCAGGCGGGCGGGGTCGACGACGGGGACGGGGACGCGGGAGGCGTCCAAGGCCAGGACGATCTCGGTGCACGCCGCGACGACCCGCTCGGCGCCGCGGTCCACGAGGGAGCGCGAGACATCCTCGAGACTCAGCCTGAGCTGCATCATCGGCCCGTCGGGCTCGGGCAAGTCCACGTTCCTACGGTGCGTCAACGGCCTGGAGCCCGTGCTGGGCGGCAGCCTGCGCGTGCTCGGGGAGGAGGTCGGCCACGCGCTGCGCGACGGCAGGTACCACCCCTGGACTGCCAAGGAGTTCGCCGTCTTCCGCAGGAACATCGGCATGGTGTTCCAGCGATTCAACCTGTTCGCCCACCAGAGCGCGCTGGAGAACGTCGCGTGCGGGCCCGTCCACGTGCTGGGCATGTCCCAGGACCGGGCACGGACGCTGGCGATGGAGCACCTGGACCGCGTGGGCCTGGCCGACCACGCGCACAAGCGGCCCCACCAGCTCTCCGGCGGCCAGCAGCAGCGGGTGGCCATCGCGAGGGCGCTGGCGATGAAGCCCACGCTGATGCTGTTCGACGAGCCGACCTCCGCCCTCGACCCCGAGCTGGTGGACGAGGTGCTCGAGGTCGTGAAGGGCCTGGCGGCCGATGGGATGACGATGGTCGTGGTGACCCACGAGATCGCCTTCGCCCGGGAGGTCGGCGACCGGCTGACCTTCTTCGCCGACGGCGTGGTCGTCGAACAAGGCCGTCCCCGCGACCTTCTCGCCGCGCCGGAGCACGAGCGCACCCGCGCGTTCCTGTCCAGCGTCCTGGGCGGCAAGGAGGGCTCCACCACGAAGTGAGCGCCGGTCGCAGGGGCCGCGGTCCACGGACCGGCGAGGCTCCTCGGCCCGGTGCGAGTCCACCCACCCTGGCGAGGTGGTCAAGCGAGCGACTTGGACCTCTCCCGGCGCTCGCGGGCGCGGATCGCCAGGGTCACGGGTACGGCGTGGCCCAGCACTCCGGCGCCCCAGCCCAGGACGGGCCAGATCGGCCACGGATACCAGAAGTCCGTCGCCCGGCCGACGGCGAGCCAGACGACCACCATGAGGAGCGACACGCCGGCGTAGACGCCGGCGTGGATTCGCACCCCGAGCCTGGCCGCCCTGGCCTTCCGGGCCCTGCGCAGCGCCCGGTCCCTCGACGTGCGCAGCTTGGCCGGCAGGTCGGCGAGAAGAGCGTCGAGCTCGCCGCGGTGCCGCGCCCGCGTGGCGATGTCGAGGCGCTCGTCGAACTCCTCCTTGGTCAGGTAGCCGGTGCCGAACGCGTCGCCGAGCAGCTCGATGGCGCGGTCACGCTCTGCGGCGCCGGCCCGGGGAGCGGTGGCCGGGGCGGCGGCGGGCCTGGAGCCCAGCGCTGTGCCGGAGTCGGTGGTCAAGGGGGCCTCCAGGAGTCGGGCAGACGATCTCCGCGATTGTGGATAACGCAAGCGTCGCATGAACGCATTGGCTAATGCAAGACGCTATAGTTAACATGCGTAAACACAAGAGGGGAGACAGACCGATGGAGGGGTCCTCGACGACCGGTCCTTCACGACGCCAGAGGGTGCGTGACGCCACACTGCGCGAGCTGATCTCGGTGAGCCGCGGGATCCTGACGGCCCAGGGCGTCGAAGCGCTGACGATCCGGGCGGTCGCCCGGGAGATGGGGATGACCCCGCCCGGTGTCTACCGCTACTTCGACAGCCACCGCGCCCTCCTCGACGCGGTCATCGTGGCGATCCTGGACGAGCTCACCGCGTTCGTCGCCGGCAGGGTCGGCGAGGTGGACGAGGCGGACACGGCGGGCCGGCTCGTGGCCGCCAGCAGGGCGTTGCGGCGCTGGGGGGTCGAGCACCCCCGGGAGTTCCACCTCTCCCTGGTCGCGTCCCCTCCGGAGGAGGAGCAGAACCAGGCGGTCGGCCGTGCGCGAGGCCAGGTGGGCAGGCTGTTCGGAGTGATCTTCGTCGAGGCGTGGCGGGACTACGGCAGCGCCTCCCCCGCTCCCTGGCCCCGCGAGCCCCGGATCGAGCCGCTGGCCGAGCGGTTCGTCCGGATGCTGGAAATCACGATGCCCTCCACGGCCGCCGCGGCCGCCTTCACCCGTTGCTGGACGCGGCTCTACGCAATGGTCTGCCTGGAGTCGCTCGGCCTTCCGCGGATCATCGGTGACGAGGAGGGCGATCTGTTCGAGGCGGAGCTGACCGACCTCGCGCGGACACTCGGTCTTCCCGAGGCCGCCCTGGACGCCGGCCGCTGACGTTCACCCACCGCCGTCCCCGTACGGCCTCACCATGTCCGAACAGGAGAGCCCATGACCCCCCTGCAGCTCAGTCAGCCGACCCAGCTGATCGCCGGCGCCGTCCTGCTGACCGTCGTGACCATCGAGTTCGGCGGGTGGTTCCTCACCCGGATCGTCCGCGGCGCGGTGCCGATGACGCCCTTCCAGCAGACGTTCGCCCGCGCCGGCCACGCGCACGCGGGGGTGCTGGTCACCCTCGGGCTGGTGTGCCTCCTCTTCGTCGACGCCACCGGCCTCGACGGCGTCGCCCTGTGGACCGCCCGGCTCGGCGTGCCGGCAGCCGCCGCGCTGATGTCCGCCGGATTCTTCCTGTCGTCCCTCGGACGGGACGTGACCCGGCCGAACCGTCTGATCATCCTGCTCTGGCTCGGCGCGCTCTGCCTGGCGGCGGGCGTGCTGACACTCGGCATCGGCCTGCTGACGAGCTGATCGGGGCGATCGGCGCGCGAGAGCTGTGCATACCACCCGCTTCCCGGGGTACGCGAGAGCGGGAGAGTGCGCTACGGGGCCCGCGCGGGACGGCGGCGGACAGGTCATCCGTCACGTCCCGTGCGGGCCTCGCTCACCTGTCGTGGACGGTGACCACGTACCCGTCGGGATCGCTGAAGGAGAACGTCCGGCCGAACGGCCCGTCGACCGGCGCGGACACGATCGGCACCCCGGCCGCGGCGAGCTCGTCGTGGAGCCGCTGGGCGTCGTCGGCTTTGAACCACAGCGCCACCCCCAAGCCGGGACGCGGAGCCTCCTCCAGGTCGACGCCGGGCAGCGGCTCGCGCACCGCGAACGGGATGGGCGTGGTGGCGAACACCACGGCGTGCGGCGGTCCCGCGGGGTCACGCCGCAGCCCGAGGCGCTTCTCGTAGAACGCGGCCGCGGCCTCCAGGTCACGGACCTGCACTGCCACGAAGTCCACTCCGGTGACGGTCATGATTGCCTCCATTGTCAGAGCTTTGACATAGAGGACTGTATGTCAGAATGTTGACATGAAGCAAGAGAGCGATGGCACGGACCTCGGGCGCCTGGTGGGCTACCAGCTGAAGAGGGTCCAGGCGGCGCTGCGCTCGACCATGGACGCCGCTCTGCGCCGCCACGACCTGACCACTCCGCAGTACGTCTGCCTGGAACTGCTCGACCAGCGGCCGGGGCTGTCCAACGCCGAGCTGGCCAGGGACGCCTTCGTCACCCGGCAGTCGATGAACGTGTTGCTCCGCAACCTGGAGGACGCCGGGCTGGTCGAGCGGCCGGCGTCCGCGCCGCAGGGCAGAGCCCTGCCCACCACGCTCACGGCCGAAGGCAGAGCCCGGCTCGGCGCCGCGCGCGGCGACGTGTTCGAGATCGAACGGCGGATGACCGCCCACCTCGACGCGGAGCAGGCCGAGCTCCTGCTGGGCCACCTGGAGCGGATGACCCGCGCTCTGGAGGTCCGGTGACCGCCCACAGCCGGAAGCGCTCGGGCAGCCGCGTTCGGGGAGCGTCTACTCTGACGTCAGAGTAGGGTGATGCTGGTCACGTGGTTCTCCCGGCCGGCGCGCCGCCCCGCGGCACCCCGCACCCCCGCGTCACGGCCACCGGGAGGCCGGGGATCCAGGGCGGCCCGCACGGGGGCTTCCTCCGCGGCGGTCCGCCGGCACCGGAGACCGCACGTGCAGAGGGAGGACGATGTCCGTCTACCGCGTCAGGATGTACAGCGGGTTTCAGCGCACCCTCACGGCCGACCGCGTCGTCGTCAACGGCGACAACGTCTGTTTCGAGCGGAGCAGGAACGGGTCCTGGGTGGCGGCGCTCCAGGTGCCGGCCCAGCTGGTCACCCGGGTCCGCCGGCGGTGCGTCCATGCGGACGGCACGGTCACCTGGAACGTCGAGAGACCGGGGCCCAGCACCTACTGACCGGGACGCTCATTCCCGATCACAGCCGTCATTGCTCACCAACCTTCCGTGAGAGTAGAGTCTGCCCCGCTTGCGGTGGGACTCCGCTTCGCCGCGTGCCGCCCATCGCAGGCGTCAACGCCACCGCACGGCCCGCCCGGCCCTTCCCCCTCGCCGGGCGCGCCGTCGCGGTGGATCCCGGCACGCGAAATCCCCGCGAGAGGTATGGTCACCGAGGCGTTCAGCGGACTGTGCCGCGGAACGGATCCCTCACGCGAGGGGAGGCGGCGGCACCGCGCACGCGCGGGGGGCAGGAAGGGTGAGCGGAGCGATGCCTGAGGGTCTGGTGCAGATCGGCGAGGTCGCCGAACGGCTCGGGCTGTCCCTGCGCACCATCCGCCACTACGAGGAGGTCGGCCTGATCGTGCCCGCCCGCACGCAGGGGGGCTTCCGCCTCTACAGCGAGGAGGACGTGCAGCGCCTGGCGCTGATCAAGCGGATGAAGCCGCTGGGGTTCACGCTGGAGGAGATGCGCGACCTGCTGGAGATCACCGACCGGCTGGCCCGCGGCGACGACGACGCCGGCCTGCTCGCCCGGTTGCGGCTGTTCGAGAAGGCGGTGGCCGAACGCGCCGACAGGCTGCGCGAGCAGCTCGCGATGGCCAGGGAGTTCGCCGAGCAGCTCCGCCGCCAGCGGGTCGACGCCCCGAAGCCCGCGGCCGTCCGGACCGCGTCCGGGTAATGGTTCGTTATACGGATACCCGCCTTCGCCTTGGGGATAGCAAGCCCCAGGCCAACCCGCATAGCCTGCGGTAAGTGACGCTCTTTCCGACCGTATGGCGTGCCACGTGCGGAGCAAAAGGGGCGCTTCTCCACGTGAGTCCGCCGCGATGGTGACCAAGGAGCACGACACGATGAACTCGCAGACCATGGACCGCATGGACGTCTCCGCGGCCGAGGCGGTCACTTTCGTATACACGTGTCCGGTGCCGCACTCTCCTGAGGCGGTCAGCGGCGTGCGGCGACGCGCGCTCCGTGCGCTGGTGGCCTGGGGAACGCCCGGGGCCGCCGCCGAGGAGGCCATGCTGGTGATCTCCGAGATGGTGACCAACGCCGTCCTCCACGCCATGCCGCCGGCCGAGCTGCGGCTCTTCGTCTACGCCGACGGCGACCGCCCGGTCATCCGGGTCGAGGTCACCGACGCCGGGGCGGCGCCGGTGTGGCCGGGGACCGAGCCGTCTCCGGACGAGAGCGGGCGCGGCGGCGTCGTCGTCGACGCCCTCGCCATCCGGCACGGCTCCCTGACCCGTCCCTCCGGCACCACCACGTGGTGGGCGGATCTGCCGGCCCGCTGAGCCGTACGCCCGCCCTCAGCAGTGACGCAGGGTCTCCGAGGGAGACTCCCCGAAACGCCGGCGATAGGCGAGGGCGAACCGCCCCAGGTGGACGAACCCCCAGCGATAGGCGACGTCGGTGACCGAGGTGGTGCCCGGGTCCCGGACCGCGAGTTCGGCGTGGACCCGATCGAGGCGCACCTCCCGCAGATAGCTCGTGGGCGTCGTCTCCAGCTGACGCCGGAACCCCTCCTGAAGCGCCCGCGCGCCGACGCCCACCGACTCGGCGATCTCCTCCACGCTGAGCGGTTCCGCCGCCCTCGCCTCGATGAGGTCCACGGCCCGTTCCACCGCCGTCGGCGCGACACGGGGCTGGCCGCCCGACAGCGCCTCGCTGTAGTTGCTGGGCTGGGCCAGCAGCAACTGCGTCATCAGCAGCGCCTCCAGATGCCTGAGCGCGACGGGCTGCTCCAGCATGGCGCCGCCGGTCTCCGCCTCCCGCCTCAGCAGGTCGACGACCGAGAGCCATGATCGGACAGGGGGCCGGGTCAGGTCCATGCCGAGGGAGAAGGTCAGCGGCCTGCGCGGCGCGCGCCCCATGAGCTTGCAGAGATGGGCTTCGAGCGCCGCTCGATCGAGACGGGCGATCAGCGACGCGTGCCCGGGGGCCCAGTGCATGGTCATGGGCCGCGTCAGCGACAGTACGGAGGCGAGCTCGGGCGTCGACACGATCCGTTCGCGGCCGTGGGACACCTCGGCGGCGCCGATCAGGGGGATCTCGACGAGCAGGTGCTTGTCCAGCGGCTGCGGCGTGATCAGCACCTCCGTGCCGTAGCCGAGCGAGTACAGCCCAATTCCGTCGAACGTCATCCCGTTCATGCGAACGTCGAGGCGGATCTCCGGATCCACCGGGCGCAGCCCGTGGTCGCCGAGGTCGTTGCCGACCTTCGTACGGGCCTCGTCGACGTCGTGCGTGCGCACCCGCCGATGCGTGGCGAGTGGTAGCGGCTGTTCGGCCATATCGCCTCCCCGAGTGGGCAGGCCCCCCGTTCCCGCAGGTGGCGGGCGTGATACAAGCCTATGCGCGCAGGCCACGCGGGCGGAACGCGGCCACGGTGAGAACCTGGCCGGGTGATCGCCTCCCCGTCCTACCGGGCGGCAGGGGCGGTCGAGCCGCGCACCACGAGCTCCGTGGCGAGTTCGACGTGGTGGGACTCGATCCGTTCCCCGGCCGCCAGGCGCAGCGCCGTACGCACCGCGACGGCGCCCATCTCCCGCAGCGGCTGCCGCACGGTGGTCAGGGGCGGCGAGGCCATCCGGGCGATCTGGGTGTCGTCGAAACCGACGATGCTCAGGTCCTCCGGCACCCGCAACCCCCGCTCCCTGGCCGCCTCCAGCACGCCGAGCGCGATGTCGTCACAGCCCGCGAAGACCGCCGTGGGCGCCTCGGGCAGGTCGAGCAGCGCCGCCCCGCCCGCCAGGCCGTCGTGGTAATGGAAGTGTCCCGTCCGTACGTACCCGGGCAGGACGGGCGTGTCCCCGGCCTCCATGGCGGCCCGGTAGCCGTGCAGCCGGGCCTGGTTGCAGGTCGCGGTGGTCGGACCGCCCAGATAGGCGACACGCCGGTGGCCCAGCGCGAGCAGGTGCTGCGTCGCGGCCAGGCCACCGGCGAAGTTGGTCGAGCCGACGCTGATCACCCGGGTCCGCGGCAGGTTCAGCGGGTCGATCACGACCAGGGGCAGCCGCGCCCGGGCCAGCGCGGCGAGCTGCCCGGAGGTCAGCTCGCCGGTGACGGCGACCAGCGCACGCCGTCCGGCCGCGACCAGGTCGCGCGCCCACCCCGCGGTGCGGTCGGCGTTGCGCCGGATGCTCACCACGACCGCCACGTCGAGATCGGCCCCGGCCTGCACCGCGCCCTGGACGATCTCGGTGGAGTACGCGTTGAGGTCCGCGTCGAACTCCACCTCGATCGTGTCGGGCGCGGGCTCACCCCGGCGCTGCGGCGGCGCGACGTAGTCGTGCTGCTCCAGCAGCGACAGCACCAGGGAACGGGTCTCCGGCGCGACGTCGCTGCGACCGTTCAGCACCTTCGACACGGTCGCGACCGACACCCCCGCGGAGGCCGCGACCGTGGCGAGAGTGGCCCGCCTACGACTGGGCGGCATCTGTTCCTCCCTGCTCGGGACCCGCCGCCGGGCGAACCTCCGCGGGGGTGACCAGCCGCCGGCCGCGGCCGACGTGGCGCAGCGGGCCGGTCAGCCGTACGCGGCCCCGGCACGGCAGGTCCGACGCGGAGGTGCCGACGAACACCTCGACGTCTCCGGGCTCGACGATCCGGCGCAGGTCGCGGCCGGTGAAGGCGGTCCTGTCCGCGTGCACCGCGAAGGTCGCCCGCGCGCTCTCGCCGGGCTCCAGGCGCACCCGGGCGAACCCGGCGAGCTGCCGCACCGGCCGGGTCACCTGGGCGAGCACGTCGTGCAGGTAGAGCTGGACGACCTCCTCACCCGCCCGGCCGCCGGTGTTGCGCACGCGCACCGACACGGTGAACTCCCCGTCGGTGGGCACCTCGTCGCCGCTGATCTCCAGGTCGTCGACCTCGAACGTCGTGTAGGACGTGCCGTGGCCGAACGGGAACAGCGGCGTCGGGTCGAGGTTGCTGATGCCGTGGCTGTCGGAGCCGAGCGGCGGCTGCAGGTAGGTGCCCGGCTGCCCGCCCGGGTTCCGCGGGATCTGCACCGGCAGCTTCCCGCTGGGCTGCACCCGGCCCGACAGGACGCCGGCGACGGCCGCCCCGCCCTCCTCGCCCGGCATGAACGCCTGGACGAGCGCGGCGGCCCGGTCGCGCACCCGCCCCAGCGCGTACGGCCGGCCCGACACGACGACCACCACGACCGGCGTCCCGGTGGCGGCCAGCTCGATCAGCAGGTCCTCCTGCGCTCCGGGCAGCCGCAGGTCCTCGACGTCGCAGCCCTCACCGGAGGTGCCGTTGCCGAAGAGCCCGGCGAGGTCGCCGACGACGGCCACGCACAGGTCGGCCTCGCGAGCCGCCCGGATCGCGGCGTCGAAGCCGGAGCGGTCCTCGTCACGCCAGTCGCAGCCCCGCTCGTGGACGATCTCGGCGTCCGGCAGCTCGGCCCGCAGCGCGTCGAGCAGGCTGGGGGCCTCCAGGCCGAGGCCGAGCCCGGGGTAGCGGGGCAGCACGTGGTTGGGGAAGGCGTAGCAGCCCATGAACGTGCGGGGGTCGTCGGCGCAGGGCCCGACCACCGCCAGCCGCCGCGGCCCGGTCCGCCCCTCGCCCAGCAGCGGCAGCGCGGTTCCGGCGTCGAGCAGCACGATCGACCGCTCGGCCAGCTCCCGGGCCAGCGCCCGGTTGTCCGGCGAGTCGAGGTCCACGGCGTCCGCCCCGGCCACCGACTTCTCCGGCGTCCAGTCCGGGTCGAGCAGCCCGAGTTCCACCTTCTGGGTGAGCAGCCGGCGCGCGGCCCGGTCGATCAGCGACTCCGGCAGCTCACCCCGCCGCACCCGCTCGGCCAGGTGCTGGCCGAAGCCGAGCGTGTCGGGCAGTTCGACGTCGAGGCCCGCGGTCAGCGCGAGCACCCCTGCCTCCTCGTGGTCCGCGGCGACCTGGTGCATCTTCGCGAGGAACGCGATCGCCCAGTAGTCCGAGACGACCGTGCCGGTGAAGCCCCACTCGTCGCGCAGCACCTCGGTCAGCAGCCACGGGTCGGCGGCGGCGGGGACGCCGTCCACGTCGGAGTAGGAGTTCATGACCGAACGGGCGCCGCCCTCGGCGATGGCGGTCTCGAACGTCGGCAGGATCATGTCCATCAGCTCGCGCCTGCCCATGGGCACCGGGCCGTGGTTGCGGGCCGCGCGGGAGGCGGAGTAGCCGGCGAAGTGCTTGAGCGTGGCGATGACCCCGGCGCGCTCCAGGCCGCGCACGTAGGCGGCGCCGAGCGTCGCGACGAGGTACGGATCCTCGCCGATCGTCTCCTCGACCCGGCCCCAGCGGTAGTCGCGCACCACGTCCAGCACCGGCGACAGGCCCTGGTGGACGCCCACGGCGCGCATGTCCCGCCCGATGGCGGAGGCCATCCGCTCCACCAGCTCAGGGTCGAACGTCGCCCCCCAGGCGATGGCGGCCGGGTAGACGGTCGCTCCGTAAGTGGTGAAACCGGTCAGGCACTCCTCATGCACCAGCGCCGGGATGCCGAGGCGGGAGTGCTTCACCACCTCCTGCTGCAGCCGTACGACCTCCGCCGCGCCCTCCGCCGCGGTCACCGGAACGCTGCCGAAAACCCGCGTCAGGTGGCCGAGACCGTGACGTGCCGCCTCCTCGATCGGCACCGTCCCGGAGGCGGCGAAAACGTCCTGCATCGGGGCGACGTTGTGCGCGCCGTCAGGCTCCACCTCCTGCTCGGGCTGCATGTCGTTTCCGATCCACCGGCTGCCGAGCTGGCCGATCTTCTCCTCAAGGGTCAGTTCCGCGAGGAGGGCCTCGACCCGGTCGGCCACAGGAAGTGCCGGGTCCTGCCACGCCCGGAGCGTCCCGTCCGCCGTTTGCGTCCGATCTGGGGCCGTCATCTGCTCTCCTCAAGATGTTTCGAAACATTTCGGCGTCTGCGGCGATTTCGCGTTCAGTGTTTCATTCCGATCAAGATCGCCCGGTAGACGCCTGTTCGCCGGTACTTTACACACGCCGCACGCTGAGCTGGAGGGGTCGTGAGAGCGCTCTTGACAGTCAGGTACCGCAAATCTAGATTGGCGTGCCACGCGGCTTGTGTCGAAATGTTTCGAAACGAGCTGAATTCAAGAAGGAGTGGACAGTGGCACCGGGGTGCCGATCCACATCGCCCCCCGCCGCGTCCGAGTCGTTTTCAAAGCCGCGGCCAGCCTCGGCATTCGACGTACGGAGATCAGCGTGGAGTCCAGGACACCATCCCGCCGCAACTTCCTCAGCCTTTCGATGGGCCTCCCCCTCGGTGCCGCGTTAGCGGCCTGCGGCACGTCCGGCCCGGCTCCGTCCGGCGGAGGTGCCTCGGGCGGCGCCGCCGGCGGCAACGGCGGCGGCGGGGGCAAGGCCAGCTACTGGTTCCTCCAGGGCCCGCCCGGCGAGGCTCCCCGCACCGCGGCCGTCGAGCGGTTCAACAAGGCCAACCCCAACGGCCAGATCGCGATCACCACGATCCAGAACGACGCCTACAAGACGAAGATCAAGACCGCGATCGGCGCGAACCAGGCGCCCACCATCATCTGGGGCTGGGGCGGCGGCGGTCTGCGCAGCTACGTGCAGGCCGGCCAGGTCGAGGACCTCACCTCGTGGTTCGGTGAGAACGCCGCCGTCAAGGACCGGCTGTTCCCCGGCGCTTTCGGCGCCGCGACGATCGACGGCAAGATCTACGCGATGCCGTGCGAGACCGTGCAGCCGATCGTGCTGTTCTACAACAAGAGGGTCTTCGAGAAGGTCGGCGTCCAGCCGCCGCAGTCGTACGGCGACATTCTCGAACTGGTGAAGAAGTTCAACGCGGCGGGGATCGCGCCATTCTCGCTGGCCGGCCAGTCGCGCTGGACGAACATGATGTGGCTGGAGTTCCTCTTCGACCGCATCGGCGGTCCCGAGGTGTTCCAGGCCGTCTTCGACGGTGAGAAGGACGCCTGGAACAACCCCGCCTCCATCGAGGCCCTGACCAAGATGCAGGAGCTCATCAAGGCCAACGGCTTCATCAAGGGCTTCTCCTCCGTCACCGCCGACTCCAACGCCGACCAGGCGCTGCTGTACACCGGCAAGGCCGCGATGATGCTGCACGGCAGCTGGTCGTACGGCATCCAGCAGGAGCAGGGCGGCGACATCGTCTCCAGCGGCGGCCTCGGCTGGATGAACTTCCCGGGTGTCGACGGCGGCAAGGGCGACGCGAGCAACACCGTCGGCAACCCCGGTCAGTACCTGTCGATCTCCTCCAAGGCGACGCCCGAGGAGAAGGAGATCGCCAAGAAGTTCTTCGCCACCGGCGTGCTCGACGACGCAGAGCAGAAGCAGTGGGTCGAGACCGGCGGTGTGCCGATCGTCAAGGGCTCCGACAAGCTGTTCGCCGGCTCCAAGGACGCCGAGTTCCTGAACTTCGTCTACGGCGTCGCCAGCAACGCCAAGGTCTTCGCCCAGTCGTGGGACCAGGCGCTCAGCCCGACCGCGGCCGAGGTGCTGCTGGACAACATCGCCAAGCTGTTCCAGCTGTCGATCTCGCCCCAGCAGTTCGCCACGAACATGAACGCGGTCATCGGTAAGTAAGCATGTCCGCTATCACTGCTCGAAGGACGTCGTCCGCCGTCGCGCCCGAGGCGCGCGGCGGCGGCGTCCTGCCGTGGCTGGCTCTGCCGGCCCTGCTGGCCTTCGTGGCCTTCGCACTGATTCCGCTGGTCGGGGTCCTGCTGCTCAGCTTCACGTCCTGGGACACCCTGGGCGAGATCAAGCTGACCGGGCTCGACAGCTGGCGGGCCGTCCTCACCGACCCCGGCCTGCCCCACGCGCTGTGGGTCACGTTCCTGATCATGCTGCTCTCCTGGGCCTTCCAGACCCCGGCCAGCATCCTGATCGGAGTGTTCCTGGCGGGACGGCAGCGCTACCGGGAACTGCTCGCGGTGCTGTACTTCATCCCGCTGCTGCTCAGCTCGGCGGCCATCGCGATCACCTTCAAGGCGCTGCTCGACCCGAACTTCGGACTCGGCGCCGGACTGGGCATCGATCTCCTCGTCCAGGACTGGCTCGGCGAGCCCGGCCTCGCCTTCGGCGTCGTCATCTTCGTGGTGTCGTGGCAGTACATCCCGTTCCACTCGCTGCTCTACCAGGGCGGCGTACGGCAGATTCCGCGTTCGCTGTACGAGGCCGCGGAACTGGACGGGGCGGGGCGGGTCCGGATGTTCTTCAGCATCACGCTGCCCCAGCTCAAGTACACCATCATCACGTCCTCCACGCTGATGGTCGTCGGCTCCCTGACCTTCTTCGACCTGATCTTCGTGCTGACCGAGGGTGGTCCCGGCGACGCCACCCGCGCGCTCGCGCTGGACATGTACAAGCGCGGCTTCCAGGCCAACCTCATGGGAGCGGCCTGCGTGATCGGTGTCATCCTCGTCCTCGTGGGCCTCGCCCTGGCGCTGCTGCTGCGCCGGCTTGGCGGGCGTGACCCCCAAGCCAGTCAGTTGGAAGGGGCCTGACCGTGACCGCGACCCACACCTCGAGGGCAGCCAACCGCGCCGGAGCGTCCGGGGCGCACGGACGCCGGCCGGCGAAGAGCCGGCAGCGCCCGAACTGGCTGGGTGGGCTGGTGGGCTGGCTCTGGCTGGCCGTGGTGATCGTCCCGATCTACTGGATCGTGATCACCAGCCTCAAGACGCAGTCCAACTACTACGCGACCAACCCGCTCGCGCCGCCCTCGGATCCGACGCTGGACAACTACCGGCTCGTGATCGAGATGGACTTCCCGCTGTACTTCCTGAACAGCATCCTCGTCGCCATCGGCACGGTGATCCCGTCGGTGCTGTTCTCGTTCATGGCGGCGTACGCGATCGTCCGCAGCGGGGGCGCCGGCCGCTTCCTGCGCGGGGTGAACTCGCTGTTCCTCATGGGCCTGGCCATCCCGCTGCAGGCGACGGTCATCCCGGTCTACCTGCTGATCATCAAGCTGCACCTCTACGACTCGCTGACGGGACTGGTCCTGCCGTCGGTCGCCTTCGCGATCCCGCTGTCGGTGCTGGTGCTGTCCAACTTCATCAGGGACGTGCCGAAGGAGCTGTTCGAGTCGATGCGGCTCGACGGCGCGACCGAGTGGAAGACCCTGTGGGGTCTGGCCTTCCCGCTCACGCGACCGGCCGTGGTGACGGTGTCGATCTACAACGCGCTGCAGGTCTGGAACGGCTTCCTGCTGCCGCTGATCCTCACCCAGAGCCCGGACAAGCGAACGCTGCCGCTGGCGCTCGCGGCGTTCCAGGGTGGGCCGTACGGCGTGAACGTGCCCGCCGTGCTCGCCTCCGTCGTGCTGACCATCGTGCCGATGCTGGTCCTCTACGCGGTCGGCCGCCGTCAGCTGCTCAGCGGTCTGACCGCCGGTTTCGGCAAGTAGGCCGGGACCAAGAAGGAACGGCCTCACGCTCCGCCGTACAGACGGCCCATGTCGACGAGTTCGACATCGGGCCGTCTTTCGGCGTACCGGGCCAGTGCGTCCGAGAATCCGGGACGGGCGAACAGAAGGGTCTTGAACGGGCGTCTTTCCGGGGCTACGCTCACGCCACAACTATTAGGAAACTTTCCTAAGCGAAGGGAAGGCCACGCGACCGGCCGTCGTGTCACCCGACGCCTCCTCGCGGACGCCGATCGGCACCCCGGAAGGACGGCACTGATGAAGAAACGGCTCCTCGGCGCGTTGTTACTCGCGCTGGGTCTCTGTCTGGCAGGGGTCGGGACCGGCCCCGTTCCCGCGTCGGCGCAGTCCACCGCGGTCCTCGCGTACGCGGCCTGGGCGCCGAACACCTGGTACGCCGTGGGCACGCGGGTGACCTACAACGGCGCCGACTACGAGTGCGTCCAGGCGCACACCTCGCTGACGGGATGGGAGCCGCCCATCGTCCCCGCGCTGTGGAAGGCACTCGCGGGCGGGGGCGGCGACACCACGGCTCCGAGCGTCCCGGCCGGCCTGCGGGTGACCGGCACCACCTCGAGCAGCGTGTCGCTCGCGTGGAACGCCTCGACCGACAACACCGGCGTGACCGGCTACCAGGTCTACCGCGGCTCGCAGCTCGTCACGACCGTGACGGGCACGACGTACACCGACGGCGGCCTGGCCTCGGGCACCACCTACGCGTACACGGTCAGGGCACGGGACGCGGCGGGCAACGTGTCGGCGGCGAGCGCCGCCGTCTCGGCCACGACCGGCGCGGGCACCGGCACGCCCGGGCAGCCCGGCGCCCCCCGGGTGACCGGCAGCTCCGACACGTCGATCTCGCTGTCGTGGACCGCCTCCGGCGGGACCGTGACGGGTTACCGCGTCTACGAGGGCACGACCCAGCGGGCCCAGGTCACCGGCACCACCGCGACGATCGGCTCGCTCGGCGTCTGCACCGCGCACACCTACACCGTCAGGGCGTACAACTCGGCGGGCGAGTCCGCGGCGAGCGCCGCCGTCACCGGCACGACCACCGGGTGCTCCTCGGGCGGGGCGCTGCCCCGGCACATCCTCACCGGCTACTGGCACAACTTCGTCAACCCGGCCGTCGAGCTCAAGCTGTCGCAGGTGCCGCGGGACTACGACGTGGTCGCGATCGCGTTCGGCGAGGCGACCAGCACGCCGGGCCAGGTGAGGTTCGCCCTCGACCCCGGCCTGTCCACCGCCGTCGGCGGCTACACCGAGGCCCAGTTCAAGGCCGACGTGCAGGCGCTCAGGCAGCGCGGCCAGAAGGTCATCCTCAGCGTCGGCGGCGAGGCGGGCCACGTGCAGGTGGCCGGTTCGGCGGCGGCCACGGCGTTCGCGAACTCGGTTTACTCGATCATGCAGACCTACGGGTTCGACGGCGTCGACATCGACCTGGAGAACGGCCTGAACGCCACCTACATGGCCCAGGCGCTGCGCGAACTGCGGGCCAAGGCGGGCTCCGGGCTGATCATCATGATGGCTCCGCAGACCATCGACATGCAGTCGACCGGCATGGAGTACTTCAAGCTCGCGCTGAGCATCAAGGACATCCTCACCGTCGTCAACATGCAGTACTACAACTCCGGCGCGATGCTCGGCTGCGACCAGAAGGTCTACAGCCAGGGGTCGGTGGACTTCATGACCGCGCTGGCCTGCATCCAGCTGGACAACGGCCTGCGCCCCGACCAGGTCGGCCTCGGCCTGCCCGCGGGCCCCGGCGCGGCGGGCGGCGGCGTCGTCTCGCCGGCCGCGGTCACCAACGCGCTGAACTGCCTGGCTCGGCGCACCAGCTGCGGCTCGTTCGTCCCGTCGCGGACCTACCCGGACATCCGCGGCGCGATGACCTGGTCGATCAACTGGGACGCCTCGAACAACTGGAACTTCTCGAAGACGGTCAAGCCGTTCCTCGCCACCCTTCCCTGACGCCCTTCCGGAACACGCGGACGCCCCGCACCCGAGTGCGGGGCGTCCTGCACCCCCTACTAGGGCCGACCTCCCCCTACACGTTCTCGCGCGGCACGCGCGCGGCGTCGGTGCCGTGAGCACACCGGAGCCGACGCCGTACCGTGACGCTCGGATCAGCCGAACGTCCCCGATGGTGGACCGGGAACAGCCCGACGTCACAGACGGGTGTCCCTGCCACCTGGAAACCCGCCGGGGCCAGCCCTCATCTTTACAGCGGCACAGGCGTCCGTAAGCGAGGTTTCGATCAGCAGGGGGTTCTCATGGAAGATCGCCCTAGATCTTCGCGTGCTCTGCCGCATGCCGGCGGGTTCGACGACGTCACCGGCGAGCTCTACGCACAGGTGTTCGCGTCGCTGCACCGCAGCGACCAGCGCCGGAGGGCACAGCAGTACGTCCAGGGACTGCTTTCGGTCCAGGGACGCAAGTCGATGCGCGGCATCGCGGCCGTCGTCGCCGGCGAGAGCGCCGAGCAGAACCTGCACCATTTCATCAGCTCGTCCACGTGGCGGTGGCAACCGGTCCGCCAGGCGCTCGCGCGCTACCTCGACCGGTCCGTCGCCCCCCTGGCCTGGGTCGTGCGATCCGTGGTGATCCCCAAGGCGGGCAGGCACTCGGTGGGGGTCCAGGAGCGGTACGTTCCCCACCTCGGCCGGGTGGTCAACTGCCAGCAGGCGCTGGGCGTGTGGCTCGCCTCCGAGGAGGCGGCCTGCCCGGTGGACTGGCGCCTGGTGCTATCCGGCGACGGTGGCCGCGACACACCCTGGCCGCGTACGACGTCCGTGCGGGGCCGCACCGGCGTCTGGACTCCGGAGGCGTGCGCCCTCGACTCCGTCACCGGCATGGCGTCCACCTGGGGGATCACCCGCCGTCCCGTCGTCTTCGACGGCCGGGAGGTGGACGCCGCACGGCTCGCGGGACGGCTGGCCGCCGCCGGACTGTCCTTCCTGGCCCGGATCGACGGGACGACGCCCCTGGCCGCGGCGGACGCCGGCCCGGCAGGGGGCGGCGGCACACCGGTCCCGGCCCAGCGGCTCGTTCAGTCCGTCAAGAGGACGGGACGTCCCGTGGGATGGGTCGACCACTCAGGGGATCTCCATCGCGTCAACCTGGTCGCGACGATCCAGGTGACGCTCCCGGTCGCGGATCCGTCGGCCCGCGCGGCGGCGCTGCCGGCACCCGGCCCGCGACCGCTCCTGCTGCTCGCCGAGTGGAACGACGCGCGGCGCTGGCCCACTCGTCTCTGGCTCACCGACATGGCCGGGGCCTCCCCCGGCGCGCTGTTGCGCCTGTCCCGGCTGATCCGGCGGGTGGACAAGGACTTCTCCGAGGTGTCCGACCACGTCGGGATGCGCGACTTCGAGGGCAGGTCCTACGAAGGGTGGAACCGCCACACCACCCTGGCGTCGATCGCGCACGCCGCCTCGATGCTCACCGCGGCCGACATCCGCTCCACTCCGTACGCGGAGGAGAAGTCGGCCTGATGACCTTCCCCCACCGATCACCTGGCCCGGCTGAGCACGTTCCTGGCCCGGTGGAGACGCAGGGCGAGCTGGATCTCCAGCGACCGGGCCGGCTCCTGCCAGTCGGGTCCCAGCAGGTCGCCGATCCGTTCCAGGCGGCGGGAGACCGTGTTCGGGTGGACGTGGAGGACGGCGGCCGCCCGGGTCGGGCTGCCCGCGGCGTCGAAGTGCGCTTCGAGCGTGCGCAGGAGGCTGGTGCCGTTCTGCGTGTCGTACTCCAGCACCCGGCCCACGGCACGGTCGACGAACCCCGAGACGTCGGGGGTGTCGGCGAGGAGCACGCCGAGGAAGCCCAGGTCCTCCACGGACGCCACGGTCCCGCGCCCCCCGACCGCCGCCACCGCGTCCAGGCAGCGCACCGCCTCCTCGTACGCGCGGGCGATCTCGCCGAGGTTCGAGACGGGGCCGGCCGCGCCGATCGTCACCGGGGAGCCGAGGAGGGGCTCCAGCTCGGCGGAGACCGCCCGCGCGACCGCCCCGGCGTCCGACCCGGGAAGGAGCAGCGTGATCATGTCGCCGCGCCGGCTCTTCAGTCCGCCCACCCGGCTGGCGTACGAGGAGGCCCAGATGAACGCCCTGTTCTGCTGGCCGCGTTGCGGGGCTCCCACGACGATCACGTGCGGGCCGTCCAGGGTGAGGCCGAGCCTGTGGGCCCGTTCCCCCGCCGCGCGGGAGGGACCGGGGGCGGCGAGCAGGTCGTCGAAGACGTCGTCCCGCACGCGGACCTCGGCGATGGAGGAGTTGCTGCGCATCAGTATCAGGACGGCGAAGGCCCGCGCGGCGAACCGCAGGCTCTGCACGCCGCTCTCGTCGAGCCGCTCGACCCCCAGCAGCACCGTGCCGAGGTTCTCGCTGCCGGCGGTGATCGCGTCCACCCAGACGCCGTCGAGAGCGACCGGCGCCCCCGTGGCGTACGCGTTCATCAGCGCGCCGAGCAGCTCGTCCTCGTCCGGCATCGGCACCTCCCCGGCGGCGGCGAGCGTCGTGCCGTCGGCGCCGAGCACCCGCAGCGGGCCTCTGGAGGTCTCGCTGACCAGGGCCGCCAGGGTCGCGACGTCGCCGCCGGAGAGCAGCACGTCGAGAATACGCAGGTGCGCGTCGTTCGCCTGGGAGACCGAGACGACGTCCGCCTTCAACTGGGACATGTCCCATTCGAGCTCGACGACGGCCGAGCGGGCCTCGGCGAGGAGCTGGACCTTCTCGACGGCCGAGGCGGCGAAGTCCCCGAACGCCCCCATCAGGGCCACCTCGTCCGGCGTGAAGTGGCGCACCTGCCGGTCGGCGGCGTACAGCACGCCGAGTGGGGCGCCGCCGTGCCGCAGCGGCACCGCCATCACGGCGTGCAGGCCCTCGGCGCGGATCACCTCGTCGATCACGTCCACGTGGCGGATGCGGTCGTCGGCCAGGTAGTCGGCGGTCCAGAAGGGGGCGACGCTCTCGGCGGCGAGCCGGCCGAGGCCGCCGGAGCGGGGCACCCGGAATCCCACGGTGAAGCCCGTGACGTGCCCGTCGGCGGCGCGGACGTATGCGTCTCCGGCGACGGGGTCGAGGAAGCTGAGGTAGGCCATGTCGAGGTTCAGCAGGGTCCTCGCCCGCCGGACGATCATGGTGAGGAGCGGGTCCAGGTCGTGGATCGCGTGCAGGTCGCGTGCGGCCTCGACGAGCGCGCTGAGCCCCGCCTCGCGCTGCTGCCGCCTGCCGGTGATCGAGTGGATCCGCAGCGCGACGCCCCTGGCGTGGATCAGGGCCTTGAGCTCGGTGGGATCGGCGCCGCCGCGCAGGGCGACGCGGATCAGTTCGTCGAACGCGCTCGGCGGCGCCTCCTGGGCGAGCATCTCCAGCGCTTTGCAGACGTCCGAGGATTGCGGCACCGTCGTCTCGTCCGCCTGCTCGCCTCCGGGCCCCGCGCCTGTGCGCCGGCCGGAATGCGACTCCTGCGGCAGCCGGGGTTCGGTCTCCGAACGGGATGGGGGATATCCGGTGGTCGTCTCCGTACGTGTGATGGCGCCACCATTCACCCATCCACCATGTGTCATGAAATCACCTTATGCGATGTGAAGAAGGGTGGAAGAGTGTCCCGGAAGGACATCCGGCAGTGCCGTAAGACCGCCAGACGAAAGTTCGTCCACATCGCGTGAGGCAGGTAGCAATGTCCGAGGTCCGGGACTACCGACGATCGTTGGAGCGCAGCCACTCGGCGAGAACCCGACAGGATCGGCCGTCCCTATTCCAGATGTACGGTCGCGATTGGGAACTCCTTAATGAGGTATTCGCCCCGATCTATTCTCCTTCTACGGCAATCGCCCTCGATCTGCTCGGTTACACGGGAACGTCGTGGAACTCGCCGCCCGGCTCGATGCTCGAAATCGGCTGCGGAACCGGGCTCATCGCCGTGACGGCCGCACTCCACGGCTGCGAGCGCGTGGTGGCCGCGGACGTCAATCCCCAGGCGGTGCGCAACGCCGCACTGAACGCGGCGAGGCAGGGCGTGGCCGGCACGGTCAGAGCAGTGGAGAGCGACCTTTTCGACGGGCTGGGCGACGAGCGGTTCGAACTGGTTTTCTGGAGCTCTAACTATGTTCTCGCCCCGGACGGCTACGAGTATCGCAACCCCCACGAACGGGCTTATGTCGATCCCGGGTACGCGACCCACCGGCGATTTCTGCGGGAGGCGCCGTCGCGGCTGACCGCGGAAGGCCGCGTCTTGCTGCATTTCAGCAGCAGGGGGGACCAGGAGTTGCTGGAACGCATCGCGAAGGAGAACGACCGGGAGTTGCGCGTGGCCGGCCGCCGCGAGGTGCGCGAAGGCGACCACCTGGTCGAACACGTGCTCCTCGACGTCATCCCCACCTGATCCGGAAGTCCGATCCCGAGCCCCGGAGGGGCAGGGACCGTCTCAGAGACGGCCCCTGCCCCTTTTTCGTACATATCCGGCATTTGTGCCTGACAACCTAATCTGACCAAGTTTGGGTTATTTGACAGAGTATGTGATACGGCTTTGTCCCACGGGTCCCCGGCATCCCACCATTGACGAGGTGGAGATCTTCCACGTGCGTCGAGAGACGCTCACCTACAGACATCGGAGGACTCAGGTGACCATGGACCGGGGTGGACCGCAGCTCATGACGCGGCCTTCCCAGTTGGTCGAAGACGTGGCCGACCTCTGCGAAGCGCTCCCCGCTCTGCACCAGCCCGAGTGGGAGGACGTCTCTAACGTCGAACGGGTCAGGGACGAGCTGGAACGGCTGCCGGCGCTGGTGGAGCCCGGGGACGTCATCGCGCTCAAGGACCTCCTGGCGGAGGCCGCCGGGGGGAACGTGCAGGTCGTGCAGGCCGGCGACTGCGCCGAGGACCCCGCCGAGTGCACGCCGGTGTACGTCGCGCGCAAGGCGGCGCTGCTCGACGCGCTGGCCGGCGCGATGAAGATGAACTCACGCAAGCCGGTGGTGAGGGTGGGCCGGATAGCCGGCCAGTTCGCCAAGCCGCGCTCCCAGCCGACCGAACGCCACGGCGACGTCGACCTACCCGTCTACCGGGGGCACATGGTCAACGGCCCGGAACCCGACCCCGAGCTGCGCCGTCCCGACCCCGAGCGCCTGCTGACCTGCTACCGGGCGGCGAGTGACGCGATGGACATCCTGCGGCGCGTCCACGCCGCCGCGCGGGCCGAGGCGCCGGTGTGGACGAGCCACGAGGCGCTGCTCCTGGACTACGAGATCCCTCTGCTGCGCTACGACGACGAGGGACGGCCGCTGCTCACGTCCACGCACTGGCCCTGGGTCGGCGAGCGCACCCGCCAGGTGGGCGGCGCGCACGTCGCGCTCCTGGCGGGGATCGTCAACCCCGTGGCCTGCAAGGTCGGGCCGGCCATGACTCCCGGCGAGCTGGTGGCACTGTGCGCACGGCTCGACCCGGAGCGAGAGCCCGGCCGGCTCACGCTCATCTCCCGAATGGGCGCCGACCGGGTCGGGATCCTGCTTCCGCCTCTCGTGGCAGCCGTACGCGAGGCGGGCCATCCGGTGATCTGGCTGTGCGACCCCATGCACGGGAACACGATCAGGACGCCGGAGGGACTCAAGACCAGGCTGGTGGAGACCGTGATCCGGGAGACCCTGGGGTTCCAGGAGGCCGTCGCCGAAGGGGGAGGCGTCGCCGCGGGGCTCCACCTGGAGACCAGCCCCGAGGCCGTCACCGAGTGCGCGGACGACGAGGACGCGATCGGCGGCGTGGGTGACAAGTACACGAGCCTGTGCGACCCCCGGCTGAACCCGCGGCAGGCGATCACGGTCGCCTCCGCGTGGCGCGGATGAAACCCGTTCCCCCGCGGATCAACCCGTACCCCCCACCAAGTCCTACAGCGACATGGAGGCCAGGCACATGGAGGGAAAGGTCGCCCTCGTCACCGGAGCGGCGGGAGGCATCGGCACCGCGATCGTCGAGGCGCTGGTGGAGCGCGGCGTCGCCGTGGCCGCGGTCGACCGGGACGACGACAGGCTGGACCTGCTCGTCAAGGACACGGCCGACCTGGACGGACACGTGGCGGCGTTCGCCTGCGACGTCACGTCGAGGGCCGACGTGGAGCGCGTCGTGGACGACGCCGAACGAAATCTCGGGCCGGTGGACTACCTGGTCAACGCCGCGGGGATCCTGCGCCTCGCCGAGGCCGGGGCCCTCACCCGCGAGGACTGGGACATGACTCTCGCCGTCAACGCCACGGGCGTCTTCAACGTCTCCGGTGCGGTGGTCAACCGGATGATCCCGCGCCGCCGTGGCGCGATCGTGACGGTGGCGTCGAACGCCGCGGGCACGGCGCGCACCGGGATGGCGGCGTACGCGGCGTCCAAGGCCGCGGCGGCGATGTTCACCAAGTGCCTCGGTCTGGAGGTCGCCAAGCACGGCATCCGGTGCAACGTCGTCGCCCCCGGGTCGACCGACACGCCGATGCTCAGTTCGATGTGGCGGGACGGGAACGGCGCCAGGGCCTCGATCGAGGGGGTGCCCGAGTCGTTCCGCGTGGGCATCCCGCTCGGCCGGCTGGCCGTGCCCGCGGACGTCGCGAACGCCGTGCTGTTCCTGCTCTCCGAGCAGGCCGCGCACGTCACCCTGCACTCCCTCACCGTAGACGGCGGCGCCACACTCGGCGTCTAGAGAAGGGACGTTCGATGCCCGGCATCCCTACGATCTCGCCCTATCCCATGCCGACGGAAGGCGATCTTCCGGAGAACACGGCGCGGTGGACGGTGGACCCCGGCCGCGCCGTCCTGCTGATCCACGACATGCAGCACTACTTCCTGCGGCCGTTCCCGGCCGGCGAGGCCCCCGTCACCGACCTGCTGCGCAACGTCACCCTGCTGCGCGACGGCTGCGCCGAGGCGGGTGTCCCGGTGGCGTACACCGCGCAGCCCGGCGGGATGACCGACGAGCAGCGCGGCCTGCTGAAGGACTTCTGGGGGCCCGGCATGACCGTGTCCCCGGAGGACCGGCGGGTGGTCGACGCGCTCACGCCGGCCCCGGGTGACTGGGTCTTCACCAAGTGGCGCTACAGCGCCTTCTTCAAGACCGACCTGCTGCGGCTGATGCGCGAGTCCGGGCGCGACCAGCTCGTCGTGTGCGGCGTGTACGCGCACGTGGGCGTGCTGATGAGCGCGTGCGACGCGTTCACCTTCGACATCCGGCCGTTCCTGGTGGCCGACGCGGTGGCGGACTTCTCGCCGCGCTATCACCGGCTGGCGCTGGAGTACGCGGCGGAGCGCTGCGCGGTCGTCACCACCACCAAGAGCGTCCTGGCGGGTCTGTGATGAGCGCCATGGCGACCGGCGCCGATCTCCTGGAGCGGGTGCTCGCGCCGGAACCCCCTCCGTTCGCCGTGCTGCACCGCCCCGAGGCGGCCGGTCCCGGACGGGTCGACGTGCTCGTCGGCGAGGTTTCCACGGCGGGCAGGCTCGCCGAGATTCCGCTTCCCGACGCGTCGGCGACGCCGGGGACGGCCCGGCACGACGTGCTGGTGCTCGTCCCCTATCGCCAGATCGCCGAGCGCGGCTACGCCTGCCACGACGACGGCGAGCCCCTCATCATGCTGAACGTCCGCGAGCAGGCCGCGCTGCCGCTCACCGAGGTGCTGCGCCGCCTGCCGGACGTCCCCACCGACCTGTACGGAGGCCACTTCGACATCGACGACGAGACATACGCGGAGACGGTGCGCGAGGTCGTCGCCGACGAGATCGGGCGGGGCGAGGGGGCCAACTTCGTCATCAAGAGGTCGTTCGTCGCCGGCATCGGGAACTACACGACCGGCAGCGCGCTGGCGTTCTTCCGGCGACTGCTGGAGCGCGAGCAGGGCACGTACTGGACGTTCATCGTGCACACCGGGTCGCGCACCTTCGTCGGCGCGACCCCCGAGCGACACGTCAGCCTGGCCGGCGGGACCGCCGTGATGAACCCGATCAGCGGGACCTACCGGTATCCGCCCTCGGGCCCGGCCCTGCCGGAGGTCATCGCCTTCCTGTCCGACCGGAAGGAGGCCGACGAGCTCTACATGGTCGTCGACGAGGAGCTGAAGATGATGGCCCGGGTGTGCGACTCGGGCGCGCGGGTCGTCGGCCCCTACCTCAAGGAGATGGCCAGGCTCGCGCACACCGAGTACTTCATCGAGGGCCGCACCTCCCGCGACCCGGTCGAGATCCTCAAGGAGACGATGTTCGCGCCGACGGTGACGGGCAGCCCGCTGGAGAGCGCCTGCCGGGTCATCAGGAAGCACGAGCCGGGGGGCCGCGGATACTACAGCGGCGTCGTGGGCCTCATCGGCCGCGACGGACGGGGCGGGTACACCCTGGACTCGTCCATCCTGATCCGCACGGCGGACATCGACCACACCGGCCGGATGCGGATCGGCGTCGGGGCCACGCTCGTACGCGAGTCCGACGCGGCTTCCGAGGCCGCCGAGACCAGGGCCAAGGCGGCCGGCCTGCTGACCGCGCTGGAGTCGCGGGCGGCCG
>NZ_JBFAOO010000014.1:0-68740 GCF_040675265.1 Microbispora sp. NPDC049633 | reverse complement strand
CTCGGCCGCCGGGAGCAGTTCGAGGTCCGACACCCGCGCGTGGGGGTCGGCGGCGATCGACCTGAGCAGGTTCTCGAAGCACTCAGCCAGGCGCGCGATCGTGGCCGGCCGGAACAGCTCGGTGCGGTAGGTGAGGGTGCCCACCAGGCCGTCGCCCTGGTCCATGAGGTACAGCGCGAGGTCGAACCGGCTGGCGGTCACGTCGAACGGGTAGGCCGTCATGGTCAGGCCCTGGGTCCGCAGCGCGGCCGACCGGTAGTTCTGGAGCGCGAACATCACCTGGAACACCGGCGACCTGCTCACGTCGCGCTCGACGCCGAGCTCGCCGACCAGCCGGTCGAAGGGCAGCTCCTGGTGCGTGTAGGCGTCCAGCGCCGTCTCGCGCACCCGGCCGAGCAGCTCGGTGAAGGTCGGATCGCCGGACAGGTCGGCCCGCATCGGCAGCGAGTTGATGAAGAGCCCGACCACCCGCTCCAGCTCCGGCAGGTCGCGCCCCGAGACGGGTGACCCGACCGCGAAGTCGTCCTGCCCGGAGTAGCGCCCGAGGAGCACCTGGAAGGCGGCGAGCAGGGTCATGTACAGCGTCGCGCCGTTCGCCCCGCCCAGCTCCGTGAGCGCGTCCACCAGCTCACGGTCCAGCACGACGTCGTGGGCGGCGCCCGCCGATCCCTGCTCGGGCGGGCGCGGCAGGTCGGTCGGCAGCTCCAGCGGCGGCAACCCGGCCAGCCGCTCCCGCCAGTAGCGGATGTCGTCCTCGTGGGTCCGCCCGCGCTCCCACAGCGCGTAGTCGCCGTACTGCACGGGCGGCGCGGCGAGACCGGCGTCGGTCCCGGTCCGGTACGCCTCGTGCAGGGCGAGCAGCTCCTCCATCACGATGTCGCACGACCAGCCGTCGGTGACGGCGTGGTGCATGGTCAGCAGCAGCACGTGCTCGCGGGCGCCGAGCCGGACCAGGAGCACCCGCAGCAGCGGGCCGGTCGCCAGGTCGAACGGCCGGGCCAGCTCCTCCTGGACGACCTCCCGCGCGGTGGCGGCGTCGTCGGACCGCCGCAGCTCGACCAGCCGCAGCTCCACCAGGGGCTCGTCGTCCAGCACGATCTCCGGCGTCCCGTCGTCGGTGGTGACGAACCGGGTGCGCATGCTCTCGTGGCGCCGGGCCACCTCGACGAGGGCGCGCTCCAGGGCCGCGTCGTCGATCTCGCCGCCGTCCAGCCGGACGGCGAAGGCGACGGTGTAGGCGGTGGTGCCCGGGGCGTACTGCTCCAGGAACCACAGGCGCTCCTGCGCGTGCGAAAGCGGCGGGTGAGTGCCGACCGGCCGCGGCGGCACGGTGACCCTCGCGGCTTTCCCGGCCCTGAGCCGCTGCGCCAGCAGCGCCTGTTTGGCCGGTGAGAGACCGGTCCGGGTCACGACGCCGGCACCTCGGTTGAAATTTGCATTAAGAACATGGCATTCCTTTGTGCGCTCTGCGCCCCGGTACGCCGGCGAATCGATGCGAAGACGCGGGCGGCCAACGACCCGGCGGCGGAATCACCGCCGGTGAGCTTCCTGCCTGGTGCCTGGCGCGGCACGGATGCAATGCCGCTCGCGCCGGTAACCCCCATTTCGGACGCATGAGTGGGAACGCTCCCACGGCAGTGGAGGCTAGGGATCTGGACTTTCATTCGTCAAGTGTCATGGAAGTTTCTGTCCGTTATTAGCCCCAAGGTGGGGAATGTGAGGTTATTGCCGCAGATCACGGACAATGTGGTCACACTCGCCCAAATCGTCCGTATAGCCAGGCATTGACAAGGTCTCTTACCGGACCTACGCTCCGTGGGAGCGCTCCCAATATGGGTGCTCCTGTCCCTGGCAGCGAAGCCCGGCGTCGAGCGCGCCCTCGACCAGAGACGCACCAGGAGCCGACCACTTGTGATCGTCACCGCTGCACCGGCACGGAGCCCGCGGCATGCCCTCGACGACGGGGATCTCCGCTCACTCCTCCTGATCCGGCACTTCGAACGCGCCCTGCTCCACCTGTTCGAGCAGGGCGTGCTGAGCGGCACCACCCACACCTGCCTCGGACAGGAGTACATCCCGGTCGCGCTGTCGGCCCTGCTCCGCGACGACGACTTCGTGTTCAGCAACCACCGGGGGCACGGCCACTTCCTCGCCCGCCATCCCGACCCGCACGGACTGCTCGCCGAGATCATGGGGCGGGAGGGCGCGCTGTGCGGAGGCGTCGGCGGCAGCCAGCACATCTACCACCGGCGTTTCCTGTCCACGGGTGTGCAGGGCGAGAGCCTGCCCGTGGCGACCGGGGTGGCCCTGAAACTGGCCGGCACGGGAGCGCTGGCCTGCGCGTACATCGGCGACGGCACCTGGGGTGAGGGCGCCGTCTACGAGGCGCTGAACATGGCGTCCCTCTGGCGGGTGCCGCTGCTGGTCGTGGTCGAGCACAACGGCATCGCCCAGTCGACCCCCACGTCCGCGCAGATGGCGGGCACGATCGCCGCCCGGGCGGCGGCCTTCGGCGTCCGCCACCACCACGTCTCGTCCACCGACGCCGGTGAGATCAGGGAGGTCCTCGCCCCGCTGATCGACGCCGTGCGGGCCGAGCCCTCCCCGCTCGTGGTCGAGTTCGCCACGCACCGCCTCGGGCCCCACAGCAAGGGCGACGACACCCGGCCCCCGGAGGAGATCCGCCGGGCCGCGGAGTCCGACTGGTACGACCGGTACGCCGAGGCCGATCCCGAGCGGTTCGCGCGGATCGACCGGGAGCAGCGGGAGCTCGTCGAGCGGGTGGTCGCCGAGGTCTCCGCCCGGCCCCACGCACGGCCGGGAGGAGCGGCGTGACCAGGGTCTCGGAGCATCTCAACCAGGCGCTGCACGACCTCATGGAGTCCGACCCCTCGGTCCACCTGCTCGGCGAGGACGTCAGCGACCCGTACGGCGGCGCGTTCAAGGTCACCCGGGGACTGTCCGGCCGGTTCGGCTCGCGGGTGAGGTCCACGCCGCTGAGCGAGGGCGCGATCGCCGGGGTCGGGGCCGGGCTGGCCCTGGCCGGCGACAAGGCCATCGTCGAGATCATGTTCGCCGACTTCGTGGCGCTGGCGTTCGACCAGATCACCAACTTCGCCGCCAAGTCCACCTCGATGTACGGCAGGCCCGTGCCGGTGCCGCTCGTGGTGCGCTGCCCCACGGGCGGCAACCGCGGCTACGGCCCGACCCACAGCCAGAACCCGCAGAAGCACTTCATCGGCGTGCCGGGGCTGTCCCTGTTCGAGATGACGCCGTTCCACGACGCGGGTGAGCTGTTCGCCCGGATGTTCGGCCTCGGGCGGCCCTGCCTGTTCTTCGAGGACAAGGTCCTGTACACGCGGCAGATGCACCGCGTCGACGACCTGTTCCGGTACGAGCTGGTGGACGACGTGGCGCGGGTGTACCTCGACGGCGCGGGCCGGCCCGACTGCACGCTGGTCACCCACGGCGGGCTCGTCCACCGGACGCTCGACGCCATGCGGACGCTGCTGCTGGAGGACGAGCTGGTCTGCGAACTGCTGGTGCCCGCCCAGCTCTACCCCGTGCCCCATCTGCCGGGGCTGGAGGACGCGCCGCACGTCTGCGTCGTCGACGACGGGACCGAGGGCGGCACCTGGGCGGCCGAGGTGGCCACGGCGCTCTACCCGCGCCTGTGGGACCGCCTGCGCCGCCCGATCACGCTAATAAACTCGGCGGACCGGGTGATCCCCGCCGCCCCCCATCTGGAACGCGAGGTGCTCGTGCAGGCCGACAGCATCCGGGCCGCGGTGAGAGAGGCGCTGTCGTGACCGAGTTCCGCGTGCCCAAGCTCAACAACAACGACACGTCGTACATCCTGGTCGAGTGGCTGGCCGAGGACGGGCGGACGGTGCGGGACGGCGAGCCGATCGTGCTGCTGGAGACGTCCAAGGCGACGGAGGAGGTCGAGGCCCCGGCGGACGGCGTCCTGCGGCGGCTGGTCGCCGAGGGGGCCGAGTGCGAGCCGGGGCAGGTGATCGCCCGCCTGCTCGGGAGCGCGGACGAGCCCGTCCGGGAGGCCGCGGGGCAGACCGCGGACGGGAACCCGCACGGGCCGGGCGCTCCCGCGCCGCCCGGCGAAGGCGTGGTCGTCACGGCGCCCGCGCGCGACCTGATCGAGGCGCACGGCATCGCCATGGAGCGGGTGTACGCCCTCGGCCGGAAGGTGATCAGGCGCAGCGACGTCGAGGAACTGCTCGGCGGGCAGGAGCCCTCCCCCGCCGCCGTCGCGGACGACGCCGGCGCCCCGGCGCAGGACGACGAACAGTGGATCACGCTGTCGCGGGCGCAGCAACGGACGGCCGAGGTCGTCGAGCGGTCCCGGCGCGAGATCCCCGCGGCCTTCACGGCGATGAACGTCGACGTGACCGAGGTCCTGTCGCTCGCCCGCGACCTCACCCGCCGGCTGCGCGCCCTGGTCGGCCTGCCCGAGATGGTGGTGAAGGCGACCGGCGGGCTGCTCGACCGCTTCCCGATGTTCTTCGCGGAGCCCGGCTCGGACATGCGGGGCCCCGGCCTGCGGGCGAGAAGGGCCGTCACCGCGGACGTGGGCGTCACGGTCGACGTGGGCCAGGGGCTGTTCATCCCGGTCGTCCGCGACGCCGGCAACCGGACGCTCGCCGAGATCGCCGCCGACCTCGCCGGCTTCCGCACGACCGCGCTCTCCGGGTCGTTCCGGGAACGCGATCTGCGGGGCGGCGCCATCACGCTCACCCTGCACACGCACGACGGCATCGTGTTCGCCGTCCCCATCGTCTTCCCCGGCCAGACGTGCGCGCTGTCGCTGACCGCGCCGCGCTCGGAGGTCGTCCAAGACGGCTCAGGCTTCGCCGTACGCAAGACCGCCACACTGGGCCTCGCATACGACCACCGTTACATCAACGGTCGCGATGCCGCGGAGTTCCTGCGTGAGCTCCGCTCGGCGCTCGAATCACCCGCGCGTTTCCTCACCGAGAATGGATGAAGCCATGAACTCACCCGCACGGTTTCCGGCCGACTTCGTCTGGGGCGCGTCCACCGCGGCGTACCAGATCGAGGGCGCGACCACGGAGGACGGCCGCGGGCCCTCGGTGTGGGACACCTTCTGCGCGGTCCCCGGCAACGTACGCGACGGCGACAGCGGCGAGCACGCCGCCGACCACTACCACCGTTACGACGAGGACCTGGACCTGATCGCCGATCTGGGCCTGGGCAGCTACCGCTTCTCCATCGCCTGGCCGCGGATCCAGCCGACCGGATCGGGCAAGCCCAACCAGAAGGGCCTCGACTTCTACCGCCGGCTCGTCGACGGCCTGGCCGAGCGCGGCATCCGGCCGATGGCCACGCTCTTCCACTGGGACCTGCCGCAGGAGCTGCAGGACCGGGGCGGCTGGGAGAACCGGGACACGGCCGAGCGCTTCGCCGAGTACGCCGGGATCTGTTTCGACGCCCTGGAGATCAGGGACTGGCTGACGATCAACGAGCCCAAGACGGTGGTCGACTGCGGCTACCGGTTCGGCCAGCACGCGCCGGGCTTCAAGGACGACGCGCGCGCGTTCGTCGCCTGCCACCATCTGCTGCTCGCGCACGGCCTCGCCTCCCGCGTGCTGCACGAGCGGCACCCGGGCCGCCGGATCGGGCCCGCGCTCAACCTGCACCCCACCTACCCGGCCGACGACACCCCGGAGGCCCGCGAGGCGGCCCGCCACCAGGACGGGCTGGAGAACCGGCTCTACCTCGACCCCGTCTTCAAGGGGAGCTACCCCGAGGACACGCTGCGCTGGATCTCCGAGCGCGGCCCGATGGCCGACCACATCCTGGACGGGGACCTCGGGATCATCAGCGAGCCCATCGACGTCCTGGGCGTGCAGTACTACACCCCGGTCTTCGTCGACGGCAAGGGCGAGCGGGTGTTCCTGCACGAGCGGGCCCAGGCCGAGTGGCTGGAGATCTACCCCGAGGGCCTGCACGACATCCTCGTCCGGGTGCAGCGGGACTACCCCGGCGTGCCGATGGTCATCACCGAGAACGGCCTGGCCACCGTGGACGGGGTCGACGCCGACGGCCGCGTCCGCGACGATCGGCGGATCGCGTACCTGCGCGACCACCTGAGCGCCGTGCACCGCGCGATGGAGGCGGGCGCGCAGGTCGAGGGCTACCACGTGTGGTCGCTGCTCGACAACTTCGAGTGGGCCGAGGGATACAGCCAGCGGTTCGGCATCGTGCACGTCGACTACGCGACGCAGAAGCGCACCCCCAAGGACAGCGCGCTGTGGTACCGCGACGTCGTGAAGAGCGGCGAGCTGCGCTGACACCCGGCCCGGCACCTGCCGGGTCCGGCCTGCTCTTCGCCGCCCCCGGCGGCTCCACCCGGCCTCCCGCACGCGTGCGGGAGGCCGGGTCTTCGCCATGCCACGGAGCGGCGTTTCCGCGCGTGTAAGTTTCAGCACGAACCGGTGGGCGGCCGCCCATGCACGTGCACGTGAGAGCCGGTCTGCGGCAAATCGGTGTTGTTATACCGATCTACGCGAAAATCCTAAGATTAAGTTGACGCGTCCGACGAAAAGACTTAGCTTTACCGGTTATGGGAGCGCTCCCACCACTGGTCCACCCCGCTTGGATCAAGGGCGATGAGCTGGGATAAGGTCCCTGCATACCGTCAGATGACCCACTTCTTGACGACGCGTCAGCGAGAGGACTCCCCCGTGCCCGATTACACCATTGCCGGTGGCGGTTACCAGGCCACGATCAGCGAGCGGGGCGGCGCCCTGCGGGCGTTGCGCCACGAGGGCCGCGATCTGGTGACGAGCTGGCCGGAGGGCGGGCCCGTGCCGTACTACAGCGGCACAATCCTCGCTCCCTGGCCGAACCGCGTGGTCGGCGGCACGTACGTCTTCGACGGGCAGCGCCGCCACCTGCCGGTCAACGAGCCCGACCGCGGGCACGCCCTGCACGGTCTCGTCGCCGGCCTCGACTGGAAGTGCGCGGAGCTGCTCTCGGTGGAGGACCACCACGGCCACGTACGGCTGACGCACGTCGTGGAGCCCACCGAGGGCTACCCGCACAGGATCGCCCTGGAGGTGCGGCACTCGGTGTCCGAGGAGGGCCTGTCGACCACGCTGACGGCGCAGAACGTGGGCGAGACGGCGGCGCCGTACGGCTGCGGGCCGCACCCGTGGCTGCTGGCCGGGCCGGACGTCACCGCCTATGAGCTCGGCCTGCCGGCCGGGCGCGTGCTGCTCACCGACGACCTGCTCGCCCCCACCGACCTGGTGGAGGTCGAGGCGACGCCCTACGACTTCCGGACGCCGCGCGTGATCGGGGACACCGCGGTCGACCACGCCTTCGCCGGCGTGACGGAGGGGCGGGTGCGCGTGCTCGGGCCGGAGGGCGGGGTGGAGCTCACCTGGGACCCGTCGGTGATGCCGTGGGTCCAGATCTGCACGGGCACGGGGCTCGGCCACAGGGGACTGGCCGTGGAGCCCATGACCTGCCCGCCCGACGCGTTCAACTCGGGCACCGATCTGATCGTTTTGCAGCCGGGGGACAAGCACGAGGCCACGTGGACCATCGCGGTCACCACTCCTACCCGGGAAGACTGAGAAGACTTGATGGACAGCAGGACGAAGAGGCGGTTGTCCCCCGCACAACTCGACGAGGTCGTCCGCGACGCGCTGGGCTGCGGGCTGACCTCGTCGGAAGAACTCGCCGACGGCTTCGCGAACGCCGTTTGGCGGCTCGGCCTCGACGACGGACGTGAGGTGGTGCTCAAGCTCGGGCCGCCGCCCGACCTGCGGTTGCTGACCTACGAACGGCACCTGCTGCGCACCGAGGCGATGGTCTACCACCTCGCCCAGCCCGTGGGGCTGCCGATGCCCGCCCTGCTCCGGGCGTCGTTCGACGATCCGGTGCTGGGCGGCGACTACCTCATCCTGTCCGCGCTCGACGGAATGCCGTGGAACCGGACGACGGTCAGTCCCGCGGAGGAGGGCGCCCTGCGGTTCGAGCTCGGCCGCCACCTCGCCCGCCTGCACGGCATCCCGGGCACGGGCGTCTTCGGCTACCCGTACGCCGGGCTGACCGGCCACACGTGGCGGGAGGCGTTCCTCGTCATGATCGGCGCCCTGCTCGACGACGCCGTCCACTACAACACCCGGCTCCCGGCGACCATCGTGGAGATCGTCGGGCTCGTCCACATGAACGCGCACGTCCTCGACCAGGTCACCACCCCGTCGCTGGTGCACTTCGACCTGTGGCCGGGCAACGTGTTCCTGAACGGCGACAAGAGCGTTCAGGCGCTCATCGACCACGAGAGGGCGTTCTGGGGCGACCCGCTCGCCGACTTCGTCACTCCCACCATCTTCGGCGAACTGCGCGAGGACGATCCGCTGCTCGCGGGCTACCGGCAGGAGGCCGGCCCGGTGCGGCTGGACCACGCCGCCCGCGTCCGCCTCGCCCTCTACCGGGTCTATCTCTACCTGATCATGCTGGTGGAGGACGGCCCGCGGCAGTATCCGGAGGAGGCCTACGCCCCCACCCGGGACCTCACCACGCGGTCACTGGCCGCCTGCCTGGACGTGCTGCGGGCGGGGTCTCGCAACCACGCCCACGTCTGAGGTCACGCCTCCAGCGATTGGGACTGCGAGCCGCACCCGTTGCCGGTGTGCGGCTCGGAGTCGCCGGTCCCGGCGAGTGCCGCGGGCGCTCCGACGGTCAGCGACGCCACGAGGGACAGGACCATCGCCCCGGCCGCGACGCGCGGCAGATGGCTGACACGAGCAATCACAGCGGACTCCCGAAGGCCGATTCCTTTGATCACAAAATAGCGGTCCCGCATGCGCTCCGGTAGGCCCACTTCGGCCCGGCCCTGGCGGCCCGGCCCTCCGCGTGAGATGATTTCAGCGGGTGATGAATTATGGATACGACATGTGTGATCGCGGGCGGCGGGCCCGCGGGGGCCATGCTCGCGCTGCTCCTGGCCCGCGCGGGCGTCGACGTCACGTTGCTGGAGAAGCACGCGGACTTCCTGCGGGACTTCCGCGGCGACACCATCCATCCCTCGACCCTCCAGGTGCTGGACGAGATCGGGCTGGCCGAGGCGTTCCACCGGCTGCCGCATCGCAAGGCGTACGTCATGTCGATGCGGACCGACGACGGCGAGGTGCCCATCTCCGACCTGCGGCGCCTGCCGGGGAAGTATCGGTACATCGCCTTCGTCCCGCAGTGGGACTTCCTCGACCTCCTCACCCGTGAGGCGCGCGCCTACCCCGGCTTCCATCTCCTGATGAACGCCAGGGTCACCGACCTCGTACGGCACGACGGCGCGATCCGGGGCGTGCGCTACCGCGACGAGCGGGGCGAGGAGCACGAGATCAGGGCACTCCTCACGGTCGGCGCGGACGGCCGGCACTCCGACGTGCGGCGGGCGGCCGGTCTGGCGCCGAAGCGGTTCGGCGCGCCGATGGACGTGGTCTGGTTCCGGCTGCCGCGGGCGGCGGGCGACCCCGAACAGCCGTTCCTGCGGGCGTCGGCCGGGCGGCTCATGGTCGCGATCAACAGGGAGACGTACTGGCAGCTCGCCTACGTCATCCCGAAGGGCGGCTTCGCCGCACTGGAGGCGGAGGGCGTCGACGGGCTGCGCGGCGAAGTGGAGCGGCTGCTGCCCTTCCTCGACGGCAGGACGTCCGAGCTGCACGGCTTCGACGAGGCGGGCGTGCTGAGCGTCGAGCTGAACCGGCTCACGCGCTGGCACCTGCCCGGGTTGCTGCTGATCGGCGACGCGGCCCACGCGATGTCGCCGGTCTTCGGCGTCGGGATCAACCTCGCGGTGCAGGACGCCGTCGCGGCCGCCAACATCGTCGGGCCGGCCCTGCTGCGCGGCCGCGCCCCCGACGGGCTGCTCGCGAAGGTGGAGCGGCGCAGGAAGGCGCCCGCGGCCGTCGTCCAGGCCGCGCAGCGGGTGGTGCAGGACCGGCTCATCCGGCCGGCCCTCGCCGGTCCGGTGGCGCGGATCCCCGACCTCACCCGCGTGCCGGTGGTGCGCTCGCTGCTGCCCCGGTTCATCGGGCTCGGTGTGCTGCCCGAGCACGTGCGGCTTACTGAGCAAGAAAAAAGATCTCAGCAAGTGGACAGGGAGGGGGTCGCACGGGACGCGGTGCAATAACCTTGGTGACCGTGAGCGCATCAAACCCCGACACCTCGCGTGCCCTGGACACCTGGCGTGACCTGCCCGCGGCCCAGCAGCCGGACTGGCCCGACCGCGGCGAACTGGACAAGGTCGTCGCGGAGCTGGCGTCCCTGCCCCCGCTGGTGTTCGCCGGCGAATGCGACCAGCTCAAGGACGGCCTGGCCGCCGTGGCGCGCGGCGAGGCGTTCGTCCTGCAGGGCGGTGACTGCGCCGAGACCTTCGCGGGCGCGACGGCCGAGAACGTGCGCAACAAGCTCAAGACGCTGCTGCAGATGGCGATCGTGCTGACCTACGCGGGCCGTGTCCCGGTCGTCAAGATCGGCCGGCTCGCCGGGCAGTTCGCCAAGCCGCGGTCCAAGCCCATGGAGGTCCGCGACGGCGTCGAGCTGCCGGCCTACCGGGGCGACATGGTGAACGGGTTCGACTTCACCCCCGAGGCCCGCCGTCCCGACCCGAACCGGCTGCTGCGGGCCTACCACTCCTCGGCGAGCACGCTGAACCTCGCGCGGGCCTTCACCAAGGGCGGCTACGCCGACCTGCGCCAGGTCCACGCGTGGAACCAGGACTTCGTCGCGGAGTCCCCGGCGGGGCGGCGCTACGAGCAGCTGGCGCGGGAGATCGACCAGGCCCTGGCGTTCATGCGGGCCTGCGGGGCCGACCCCGAGGAGTTCCACACCGTCGAGTTCTACTCCTCCCATGAGGCCCTGATCCTCGACTACGACCGGGCGCTCACCCGGATCGACTCCCGTACGGGTCAGCCGTACGACGTGTCGGCGCACATGGTGTGGATCGGTGAGCGCACCCGGCAGCTCGACGGGGCCCACGTCGAGTTCTTCAGCCGCATCCGCAACCCGATCGGCGTGAAGCTCGGCCCGACGACCACGCCCGAAGAGGCCATCGCGCTGATCGACAAGCTCAACCCGGACAACGAGCCCGGACGGCTCACCTTCATCACGCGGATGGGCGCGGGCAGGGTCCGCGACGCGCTGCCGACGCTGGTGGAGAAGGTCAACGCGAGCGGCGCCACCGTGGCCTGGGTGTGCGACCCGATGCACGGCAACACGTTCGAGGCGCCGAGCGGGCACAAGACCCGCCGCCTGGACGACGTGCTGGACGAGGTCGCGGGGTTCTTCGAGGTCCACCACGCGCTCGGCACCCACCCCGGCGGCATCCACATCGAGTTCACCGGCGACGACGTCACCGAGTGCGTGGGCGGCGGGCACGCGATCGTGGAGGAGGATCTGGCGCTGCGCTACGAGACCGCCTGCGACCCCCGCCTCAACCGCGGCCAGTCGCTCGATCTCGCCTTCCGCGTCGCGGAGCTGTACCGCTCGAGCTGAGCGGCACCGTTCCGCACCTGCGGCTCACACCGGCTGATATCACCGTCTGATACCGCCGTCGCCCTCCGATCATTCGGACCGGGTGACGGCGGTTTCGTCTGCCGGGAGGCCCCTCAGCTGTTCTTGGCCTCCGCCTCGATCTGGGCGCGGATGGCGTCCATGTCGAGCGCGCGCAGCTGCCGGATCAGGTCCTCGAGCGCGGGCGCGGGCAGCGCGCCCGGCTGGGCGAACACCACAATGCCGTCACGGATCGCCATAATCGTCGGAATCGCGGTGATCTCGAAGCCCTCCGACAGGGCCGGCTGAGCCTCAGTGTCGATCTTGCCGAAGGTGATGTCCGCGTGCTCCTCGGACGCCTTCTCGAAGATCGGAGCGAAGGACCGGCAGGGGCCGCACCAGGATGCCCAGAAATCGAGCAGTACGATGCCGTTGTCGGCGATGTCGTTGAAGTTCTTCTCGGTTACCTCGATGGTCGCCATGGGCGACTCCTTTCGCTCGGTCTTCAGCGGGCATAACCAGCCGGACAATCCCAGCATTCCATTTCGCGATGCGCATCGCGTGATTGGGCAGGAGACCTTCTTGACGTAGAAGGAGCACCCGGATGACGACTCATGCCGTACGGCCGTCCGACCTGGCGGCCCCGAAGGGTCCCGGAGCCCGGATCGCCTCATGGCTGTCGAGCACGGACCACAAGGTGATCGGCAACCTCTACCTGATCACCACGTTCGTCTTCTTCCTCATCGGCGGCCTGCAGGCGCTGATCATCCGCGCGGAGCTCTACGAGCCCGGCATGCAGTTCGTCACGCTGCAGCAGTACAACCAGTTGTTCACGCTGCACGGCACCATCATGCTGCTGTTCTTCGCGACACCGTTGTTCGCCGGGTTCGCCAACGCGGTCATGCCGCTGCAGATCGGCGCGCCCGACGTGGCGTTCCCCCGGCTGAACATGGCGAGCTACTGGCTGTTCCTGTTCGGCGGTCTGATGGTCCTCGGGTCGTACTTCGCGGGCGGGGCCCCGACGTTCGGCTGGACGGCCTACACACCGCTGTCGACCGCGCCGTACACCCCGCAGCTCGGCGGGGACCTGTGGGTGATGGGCCTGGCGCTGTCCGGTCTGGGGACGATCCTGGGCGCGGTCAACTTCATCACCACGATCATGTGCATGCGCGCTCCCGGCATGACCATGTTCCGGATGCCGATCTTCACGTGGAACGTGTTCTTCACCTCGATCCTCGTGCTGCTGGCGTTCCCGGTGCTCGCCGCCGCGCTGCTGGCCCTGGGAATCGACCGTAAGCTCGGCGCGCACATCTACGACCCGGCGACCGGCGGCCCGCTGCTGTGGCAGCACCTGTTCTGGTTCTTCGGCCACCCGGAGGTCTACATCATCGCGCTGCCGTTCTTCGGCATCGTCACCGAGGTGATCCCGGTGTTCAGCCGCAAGCCGCTGTTCGGGTACGTCGGCATGGTGGGCGCGACGATCGCGATCACCGCGCTGTCGGTCACCGTCTGGGCGCACCACATGTTCGCCACCGGGCGCGTGCTGCTGCCGTTCTTCTCGCTGATGACGTTCCTGATCGCCGTGCCCACCGGGGTGAAGTTCTTCAACTGGACCGGCACGATGTGGCGGGGCCATCTGACCTTCGAGACGCCGATGCTGTGGTCGGTGGGATTCCTCGTGACGTTCCTGCTCGGCGGGCTGACCGGGGTGATCCTGGCGTCGCCGCCGCTGGACTTCCACGTGACCGACACCTACTTCGTGGTCGCCCACTTCCACTACGTGGTCTTCGGGACCGTCGTCTTCGCGATGTTCGCCGGCTTCTACTTCTGGTGGCCGAAGTTCACCGGGAGAATGCTGAACGAGCGCCTCGGGAAGATCCACTTCTGGATGCTGTTCATCGGGTTCCACATGACGTTCCTCATCCAGCACTGGCTCGGCGCGCAGGGCATGCCCCGGCGGTACGGCGACTACTCGCCCAACGACGGCTTCACCTGGATGCACGAGTTGTCGAGCGCGGGCGCCCTGCTGCTCGGGCTGTCCACTCTGCCCTTCCTCTACAACCTCTGGTGGACCCCCCGGCACGGGGAGAAGGTCACGGTGAACGACCCGTGGGGGACCGCCAACTCGCTGGAGTGGGCGACGTCGTGCCCGCCGCCGCGCCACAACTTCGTGTCGATCCCGCCGATCCGCTCCGAGCGGCCCGCCTTCGACCTGCGCTATCCGCGTCTGGGCGGCAAGCCGGGTGAGCCGCCGGAGACCAAGCGGGACTTCGTCGATCCCGACGCGAAATAGGGAAGGGCCCCCGTCGCCGGGGGCCCTTCGCACGCGGATCGTCAGTGCTTGCCGCCGGGCAGGTCGAGCCCGATCAGCAGCGGGTCGTGGTCGGAGGAGCGGAACGCGTCGGGCCGGTACAGGCTCGGCGGGTTGAACTCCAGGTTGTAGTCGAGGATGCGCGGCTCGTCGGCGTTGACGTGCCAGATCGTCGCCCCGGTCACCCGCTTGACCAGCTGCTTGCCGGCCATGGCGTGGTCGAGCTCGCCGGACAGCCCGTCGAACAGGTAGCTGTAGCGCTGGGCCGCGGGGACGAACCGCTTGGACAGGCTGGTCAGGCCGCCCTTCTCCAGCGTGTCGATCGGGTCCTCCTCGCCGTACGCGTTGAGGTCGCCGATCACCAGCGGATTCGGCAGGTCCATCGAGTCGATGAGGCCGAGCACCGCCTTGGCCTGCCGTACGCGCTCGGCGTTGTAGCAGCCCTGGCCGTCGCCCTGGTCGGTGTCGCCGCCGGTCGCCTCCTCGTCGCAGCCCTTCGACTTGAAGTGGTTGACGAGCAGCGTGAACGGCTGCCCGCCGCCGGTCCGGCGGAAGGTCTGGATCAGCGGCGGCCGCCGGAAGACGGGGTCGGTGGACGACAGCGTCTCGCCCACCGGGCGCACCCGCGCCGGCTTGTAGATCGCCGCGACGTGGATCAGGTCGGTGCCCGGATAGGGGTGGGTCAGGGCGGCGTACGTGCCCGCGCCCACCTCGGCGTTCAGGGCGGCGACCAGCGCGTTGAGCGCGGTCTGCCCGTTGTTCTCGACCTCCATGAGCCCGACGACGTCGGCGTCGAGGCCCTTCAGCGTGGCGACGATCTTCTTGAGCTGCCGCTGCTGCTCCTCGGCCGTGTCGGCGCCGCGCGAGTCGAGCGTGGTGAACCAGTTGAGCGTGTTGAGGCTCGCCACGCGGACGTTGCCGCCCACCGGCGCGGGCGCCGGCTTCCTCGGGTTGGTGCGCGTGAACGTGATCGGCTTGGTCGGCTCCAGCCGGTAGGCCCCGAAGCCGTAGCTCAGCACGCCGGTGACGCCCTTCGCGGTGTCCCCGAGCCGGACGACCTCCGGACTCGTGTACGGGATCGTGGCCGGGTTCTCGGTGTTCGAGCCGTCGTCGATCAGCAGCGACCTGCGGGCGTCCAGCGCGGGGTCGACGCCGGGCCGGTCGGTCGGCTGGAAGCGCCTCCCGCCGGCGGCGACCGTCACCTCGCCGAACCGGCCGAGGTTGTAGTGGTCGCTCACGGTCAGCGGCTCGGGGAAGGTCACGAGCACACCCTCGTACGGCTCGAAGGTGGCGCCGGCGGCCCGCGGCAGGTCGTAGACCTCGGGCGTGATCGTGCCGGTGCCGCACACGTCCACCGCCGTCACCGGGGACAGCTCGGTGAGCCCGTTGAACTCGGTGACCCGGCCGGTGACGAGCACGCGGTCGCCTGCCTTGACGTCCTTCAGGGTCGCCCGGGCGAACGCGAACAGGCCGTCGGAGGTGGCCGGGTCGGCGTCGGGCGTCGCGTCCTGGAAGTAGAAGCCGCTCTGCTGACCGGACTCCTGGAAGTCGCCGGTCACGATGCCCTCGACCCGGACGGTCTGCCCCACGAGCGGGGAGACGTCTCCGCTGCCCTGGACCTCGGCGATCTGCCGGTTCGCCGGCACCTCGCAGGGGTCGGCGGTGGGCGTCGGCGACGGCGAGGGGGTCGCGGACGGCGACGGGGAGGCGGCGCCGCAGGGAGCCGGGGGCGTCGCCGTGTTGCGCGGCGCGGGCGGGCCCGCGGCGAAGTCGGCGGCGTTGTCGTCGGTGTCCGCGCAACCGCCACCGGCGCGCACCGCGGCGGTGGCGTTGCTCAGGCCCGGGGCCGCCGCCGTGCCCTCGAAGTAGTTGGCCGTGCCGTACCCGACGAGGTCGGCGATCTGCGCGGTCTGCTCCGGGGTGCAGGGTGAGGAGCCGCCGTTGCAGGCCAGGCCCGTGGCTGAGCGGACCAGGGCGACCTTGCCGGCCGCGCCGCTCAGGCTGAGGGTGCCGACGGTGTCGGGGGCCGGGAGCGCGCCGCTCGGCGTCGATCCGGCGGACAGCTGGACGAGGTGGTACTGACCGGGGGCGAGCGAGCCCGCCAGGTTCTGCTTCTGGGAGCCGAACAGGCCGGTCCCGGTGGCACTGGTGTACTGGAGGGACCAGTCGTCCAGCGAGATGGCGGCGCTGCCGCGGTTGAAGAGCTCGACGTAGTCATTGGTGTACGGGGCGCCGGAGTTGCCGCCGCCTCCGTACACCTGGCTGATCACCACGTCGCCCGGCTCGGCCGAGGCGGGCGACGGCGACATGACCGCGACGCCGGCGGCCAGGAGACCGGCGGCCGCGAGCACGGCGACCGCGCGGGCGCCGGAGCGGTCATCGGGACAGGCCCGGGATAGAGCACGCATGCCCCGGACTTTAGGGGTAGACCACCGCGACGCCAGGACCAATAAGTGTCTTTATCGCAAACTTGTATGAATTTGCCGATTACCTGACGTCGCTACCGTACGCGCGCTGCCCTTGCGCGTCCCGCTTCGGCATGGATCGGTCCCGCCCTTGTCACCGCCCGATCAGGAATGGACGACGGCCACCGGACAGGTGACCGCGTCGATCAGCGGCCGGGTGACCGACCCGAGCCTGCCGAGCACGCCCCGGGCGCGGGTCGCGCCGACGACCAGCATGGTCGCGCCGGGAGAGGAGTCGGCCAGCACGTCGAGCACGGCGCCCTCGACCGGCTGGAGCAGGGTGTGCACGTCCGGGTGTCGCGCGCGCCAGGGCTCCACGGCGGCCTCCAGCGCCTCGACGGCCTCCCTGCCCGGGACGTCGGACATCACCATGGGCGCCATGCCCGCGGCCCACGCGGCCGCCGGGTAGCGCCAGGCGTGCACCGCGATCAGCGACAGGCCGCGCAGGGCGGCCTCGCGGTAGGCGAAGGCGAGGACGTGGTCGTCGCCGCCGCCGACTCCCACGACGACCGGACCGGGGTGCCTGCGGTGCGGGAGCGACCCCGCGCCCCGGACCACGATCACCGGGCAGAGCGCGTGCGTCGCCACGTGTCCCGCGACCGAACCCATCACATGGCGCGCCGCGCCGCTCAGACCGCGCGATCCCACGACCACGAGATCGGCCGTCTCCGACAGCGCGACGAGCCGCTCGGAGGCCGGCCCCTCGAACAGGTCCTCCCGCACGCGGACGCCGCTCGTGCACTGCCGGGCGCACTCCGCGCCGTGCCACAGCACGTGCTCGGCCGCGTGGTGCAGCGACTTGCGCGCCTCCTCGTCGCCCGCGCCGTACGGCGTCTGCCACGCGTGGCAGACGGTGATGGGCGTGTTCCGGTACTCGGCCTCGTCCATCGCCCAGTCGAGCGCCTGCATGGCGAAGTCGGAGCCGTCGTACCCGACGACGATGCCGCGGTCGCCGGCCGGGCTGTTGGGTTCCATACCCTCATGCTCCGGCGCGGGCCGCACGGCCCGGCAGGGCGGAAAGTCCCGAGACCGGCGGGACGTCCGGCCCTCGGGGGATCAGGATCAGGATCAGGATCTGCTGCCGGCGAGCACCCCGGGACGGCGGTCGTGCTCCATGCCGGGCAGCACGACGACGACCGGGCACCTGGCCCGCAGCAGGCAGGCGGAGACGACCGGGTTGAGCACGGGGTAGGGCTCGGACTCGGCCTCGTGCGCCCCCAGCACGAGCAGGTCCGCGCCATCGGTCGCACGCAGCAGGACCTGCGCCGGGGGCCCTTCGACGACCACCGGCTCGACGTGGCGGTCGCCGAGTTCGGCGACGGCCCGGCCGGCGACGTCGAGCGCGATCCTGCGCTCGTCCTCCCGTGAGGTGCGGCTCGCGATCGGCGCGTAGTGGGCGTGCAGCCCGCCCGTCCACTCCCAGGCGTACACCGCCTCGACCCGCGCGCCGCGCAGCGCACCCTCCGCGGCGGCCCACCGCAGTGCGGCCTGCGACGCCATCGACCCGTTGATGCCCACCACGATCTTCGGCTGGTTCACGTTCCGCCTCGCTCTCCGCTCTAAGTCTCGCCGACCAGGGTTAACAGGATGTTGCCGCGGCGAAACGGTCAGAAGACACCGCCCACGAGCATCCCTGTACCCAGGAATACCGCCGGTACCTCCGGCCCCAGCAGGGACCGGCCCATGTTTTGGGGGGCTGGGTCGCACCTGAGAACAGGGTATCCGCGAACCTCGACGGTGCCGGTACGCGGCTTTGCCGATCCGGGGACGACCACAGGCCCGTTCGTTGCCCTGCCACAAGGACACCGTACGACCGGCCCCGGCTTTCCGGGTCCCGGCTCAGGGATCACCCTGATGCGCCCCGGACCTCCCGGCCGTACGCTTGCGGCGGAACGGGAGGGACAATGGGGAACGCGGGGCCGATCGACGAGTACGTCGCGTCGATGCGCCATGCGCTGCGGGGTCCGGGCGGGGCCAAGCGCGACCTGCTGACCGAGGCGCGCGACAGCCTGCTCGACGCGGCCGAGGCGTACGAGGACGAGGGTCTCCCCCGGGCCGAGGCCGAGCGGCTGGCGGTCGCCGACTTCGGCGCGGTGCCCGAGGTCGCGCCGGGCTTCCAGGGGGAGCTGGCGGTGAGCCAGGGCCGCCGCACCGCCGCGCTGCTGTTCCTCAGCGTGCCGCTCTCCGCGTTCTTGTGGGCGGTGATCTGGCGGATCTTCCCTCAGACTCCCGCGATGGAGCAGCTCAAACCGGAGTGGTTCGGACTGCTGGCCAGGACGGTCGACCTCCTCCAGCTCGGCGTGGGTGTGGTGGGCGGTGTCGCGCTGATCGCGCTCGGCCGGGGGGTGCGCCACATCCGCCGGCCCGCTCTCCTCACCCGGTGGCTGGGGCTGTTCGTCTGGATCCAGACGCCGCTGGTCGGGGCGATGGGCCTGACGCTGGCGGCGGCCGCGCAGGGCCCGGCGGGGTTCAGCGGTTATCTTCCCGGGCTGGCCGTGTCCGCGGTGAGCGACGCGTTCTCCGTGTGGCAGCTGTACAGCGCGGCGCACTGCCTGCGCTGCACCAGGGCGCTGTCCGCGCTCAGCTCATCGAACCTCAGCGCAGCGGATCCAGAACGCTCCCTATCGCGGTCGTGAACGACCGCCAGGCCGAACGCTCCCCCGCCAGCGCCTTGCGCCCGGCGTCGGTGAGGCGATAGGTCCGGCGTCTGCGCCCGCCGTCGGAGGCCCACTCGCCGGCGAGCAGCCCGGCCCGCTCCAGCCTGCGCAGCGCGGGGTAGACCGTGCCCGTCGGCACGTCCAGGGCGCCGCCGCTGCGCTCGCGCAGCGCCTCGATGATCGCGTAGCCGTGCAGCGGCTCCCGTTCCAGCACGGAGAGCAGCAGGGCGTCCATGTGGCCCCGGAGCGCGTCGGCGTTCACGCCCGCAGCCTATCCCGGTTACTCATGCGCCGAGTCTATATGTAGGCTGTCTATATGTAGACAGCCTACGCATGGAGAGATCTATGGACGTCGTCGGCCTCGCCCGGATGCAGTTCGCCGTGACCGGAAGCCTCCACTTCCTGTTCGTCGTGCTCACGCTCGGACTGGCCCCACTGGTGGCGATCATGCACACCCGGTTCGCCCTCGGCGGGAATCCCCTGCACGAGCGGATGACCCGCTTCTGGGGACAGATCTACGTGATCAACTACGCGCTCGGGATCGTCACCGGGCTCGTGATGGAGTTCCAGTTCGGGCTGAGCTGGAGCGGGCTCTCGCACTACGCGGGCGACGTGTTCGGCGCGCCGCTGGCGCTGGAGACGCTGCTCGCCTTCTTCCTCGAGTCCACGTTCCTCGGTCTGTGGATCTTCGGCTGGCACCGGCTGCCGCGCGGCCTCCACGTGGCGTGCATCTGGCTGGTGACGCTGACGGCGTACGCCTCGGCGCTGTTCATCATGGTCGCCAACTCCTTCCTGCAGCATCCGGCGGGCGCGGCCGAGCAGGGCGGGCGGCTCGTGCTGCGCGACTTCGGCGCGCTGTTCACCAACCCCACCCTCGTCTTCGCGCTCCCCCACGTGCTGAGCGCCGGGCTGTGGACCGGCGGGTTCGTCCTCATGGGCGCCAGCGCCTACCACCTGTTCCGGCGCACGCCCGAGCGGGAGTTCTTCACGCGTTCCCTGCGCCTCGGCGTGCTGACGGCTTTCATCGGGTCGCTGCTCACGGTCGGGTTCGGGTACGCCCAGTTCGGACCGGTCGGCGCCGTCCAGCCGGACAAGTTCCACGGGGCGGTCCCCGGCATCGCGCTCGGCCTGATGATCATGATCGGGCAGCTCGTCCAGTTCGCCGTGATGTTCGTGCTGGCGCCGCTGCTGATCCGCGACCTGCTGGCCCGCTGGCGCTGGCTGCACCCGCTCCTCATGGCCATGACCCCGCTGCCGTTCGTCGCCGCGATCGCCGGCTGGCTCGTCCGCGAGGTGGGCCGTCAGCCCTGGCTGGTGTACGGCAAGCTCTCCGTGGCCGACGCCCTCACTCCCGGGCTGACCAGGGCGGACATCACCGCCTCCTTCGTGGGCTTCGCGGGCGTGCTCGGGCTGCTCGCCCTCGTCGACTACGCCCTCATCGCCCGCGTCGTACGGCGCGGCCCGGGGCGGGTCGCGCTCGGCGCCGCCGATCTCCCCGTCACCGCGCCGCCCGTCCCCGCCCACTCGTTGTAGAGGCAGGCCCCCATGGACATCTTCTGGTTCCTGACGTTCGCCGTCCTGCTGGCCGGTTATTTCGCCCTGGAGGGCTTCGACATCGGGCTCGGCGTCCTGCTGCCCGTGCTGGGCCGCTCTCCCGCCGCCCGGGACCGCCTCGTCGGCGCGATGGCGCCGTTCGTGCTCGCCAACGAGGTGTGGCTCGTGGCGCTCGCCGGCGTGCTGTTCGGCGCGTTCCCGGTGCTGGAGGGCCAGGCGCTGAGCCGCCTGTATCCCCTCGTCGTTGCCCTGCTGCTGGCGTGGATCGTGCGCGACGCGGGGCTGTGGTTCCGCCGCAGGGCCGGCGGTGCCGCCTGGCGGCTGGTGTGGGACGGCGCGCTGTGCGCGGGCTCGGCGGGGCTGGCCCTCGCCTGGGGCGCGATCCTGGTGGCCGTCGCGCGCGGCCTGCCCGACTCGCCCCTGGACGTGCCGGGCGTCGCGGGAGGCGTGGCGCTGCTCGCGCTGCTCGCCTGGCACGGGCGCACCTTCGCGGCCTGGCGCCTGCAGGACGGCCCGCGCACGGGCGGGCGCGCGCTGCTGCTGTCGGCGTGCGCCGCCGCCTCGCCCGCGATCCTGGTCATGGCGGCCGCGGCCGCGCACATGCTCGGCAACGCCGCCCCGGATCAGACACTGACCGTGCTCAGTGTCATGGTGGTCCCGATCGCCCCGATTCTCGTGGGCGCGCAAGTATGGGTGTGGCGCACCTTCTCCAGAGGCGCGCTGCCCACGTTCTTCTGATTGGGGACCGTTGCACAAGGATCTCCTCCGGCTGGCCCGCGCCGAGCGGAGCGTCCGCCTCCATCTCGCCTGCTGCCTGGCGGCGGCGGTGGCGGCCGGGCTGCTCGTGCTCGTGCAGGCGGAGCTGCTGGCCGGGGTGCTGTCCGGCCGCTTCGCCGTCGCCGCGCTGTTCCCCCTCGCGCTCGTCGTCGCCTCCCGAGGGCTGCTCGGCTGGGCGCAGGGCGTGCTCGCGGGCCGCGCGGCCACCGCGCTGAAGTCGGCCCTGCGGCGGCTGCTCCTCGGGCGGGTGGAGGGCCTCGGGCCGGCGTACCGCTCGGGTGAGCTGGTGACGCTCGCGGGCCGGGGGCTCGACGCGCTCGACCCGTACCTGACCGGTTATCTCCCGTCGGTCGCCGTGGCCGGGGTCGTGCCGCTCGCGGTCGTCGTCCGGCTCTTCGTGGCCGACCTGGCCACCGCCGTGATCGTGGTGCTCACGCTGCCGCTGATCCCGATTTTCGGGGCGCTGGTCGGGTGGACCACCAGGGCGGTGACCGAGCGGCAGTGGCGGGCCCTGTCCCGCCTCGGCGGCCACTTCCTCGACGTGGTGCGCGGTCTGCCGACGCTGCGGGCCTTCGGCCGGGCCCGCTACCAGGCGTCGGTGATCCGCGAGGTGGCCGAGGCCCACCGCGCCGCGACCATGCGCACGCTGCGGGTGGCGTTCCTGTCGTCGCTGGTGCTCGAACTCGTGGCGTCGCTGTCGCTGGCGCTGGTGGCGGTGCCGGTGGGGCTGCGGCTGCTGTCGGGCTCGCTCGACCTCGGCACGGCGCTGCTCGTGCTGCTGCTGGCCCCGGAGGCGTACCTGCCGCTGCGTGCCATGGGCACGCGCTTCCACGCCGCCATGGAGGGCGTCGCCGCCGCCGACGAGGCGTTCGCGGTCATCGCGCCCCCCAAGGGCTCACAGGAGCCGGAGGAGGCGCGCGAGTCCCGCCGGCCGGCCCGGCCCGCCACGGCCGTGACGAGCGGGCCGCCGCGGATCCGGCTGGAGGACGTCACCGTGCGCTACCCGGGCCGGGAGGAGGCCGCGCTCGACCGGGTGTCGCTGGTCATCGAGCCGGGCGAGCGGGTGGCGATCGTGGGCCCGAGCGGCGCGGGGAAGAGCACGCTGCTGCACCTGCTGCTCGGGTTCGTGGCCCCGTCCGAGGGGCGGGTGCTGGCGGACGGGGCGGATCTGGCCGGCCTCGACCTCGACGAGTGGCGGCGGCGGCTGGCCTTCGTGCCGCAGCGCCCGCACCTGTTCGCGACCTCGGTGGCCGACAACATCGCGCTCGGCTCGGCGGCCACGCCGGAGGAGATCAGGGCCGCCGCCGAGGCGGCGCAGGTGGCGGAGTTCGCCGGCGCCCTGCCGCGGGGGTACGACACCCCGCTGGGCGAGCGCGGGGCCAACCTGTCGGCGGGCCAGCGGCAGCGGGTCGCCCTGGCCAGGGCGTTCTGCCGCCCGGCCGCCCAGGTGCTGCTGCTGGACGAGCCCACCGCGCGGCTCGACGGCAGGAGCGAGGCGGCGATCGTGGCGGCCACGCGCAGGCTGGCGGAGGGCCGTACGGCGATCATCGTCGCGCACCGGCCCGCGATGATCGACCTGGCCGACCGGGTCGTCCGCCTCGACGGCGGCGCCCTCGTCCCCGTGGTTCCGGCTCGGGGAGGTGAGGCCCGATGAGCCGCACGGGGACGGCCACGGCGTCGCCGCTGTCGGTGATCGCCGGGATGGGCCGGCGGCTCACACTCGCCGCGCTCGCCGGATCGGCGGCCGACCTCGCGGGGGTCGCGCTCATCGCGTCGGCCGCCTGGCTGATCACGCGCGCCGCCGAGCAGCCGCCCCTGGCGGCGCTGTCGGTCGCGATCGTGGCCGTGCGGGCGTTCGCCACCACCCGCGGCGTGTTCCGGTACGGCGAGCGCCTGGCCGGGCACGACGTCGCGCTGCGCGCCCAGGCGGGCACCCGCGAGCGCCTCTACCGGGCGCTGATCCCGGCGGGGCCGCTGCCGCAGCGCGGGGCCGACCTGCTCAGCCGGATGGTGGACGACACCGACGCCGTGCAGGACCTGCTCGTCCGCTGCCTGCTGCCGGCCGCCGCCGCCCTGGTCACCGGCGTCATGGCCGTCGTCATCGCGGGCTTCCTGCTGCCCGCCGCCGCGTTCGTGCTCGCCGCCGGCCTGCTCGCCGCCGGGGTGCTGCTGCCCGTAGGCACGGCCGCGGCCGCCCGGCGCTGGTCGGCGCGGATCGCCCCGGCCCGCGCCGACCTGGCCGCCCGGGTGGCCGACCTGGTCCACGGCGCGGCCGACCTCGCGGCGTACGGCGCGCGGGACCGGGCGCTGTCGGCGGCGATGGACGCCGACGGGCGGCTGTCCCGGCTGGAGCGGGGGCAGGCGCGGATCAACGCCGCCGCGCTCGGCGTCGGCATGCTGACGCAGGGGCTGACCGTCGTCGCCGTGGTCCTGGTGGCGCAGGCCGCCGATCTCGGCCGGGTCGCGACGGCCGTGGCCGCCCTGACCTCGCTGGTCGCCTTCGAGCCCGTGCTGCCCCTGGCGGCGGCGGGCGAGCGGTTCGCCGGGGTGGTCGCGGCGCTGCGCAGGCTCAGGGAGACCGCCGCCACTCCCCCGGCCGTGCGGGAGCCCGCGGATCCGGCGCCCGCGCCCGAGCCGCCGCTGACGGTCGAGGTCGAGGACCTCGTGGTGCGTCACGGCGACCGCGAGCCCGCGCTGGACGGCGTGAGCCTGACGCTGACCCCGGGCAGGCGGGTCGCGGTGGTGGGCCCGAGCGGCGCGGGGAAGAGCACGCTGCTGTCGGCGCTGATGCGGACCGTGGAGTTCGAGTCGGGCGCGATCCGGCTGAACGGCGCCGACGTGCGGCGCATGTCCTCCGACGACGTGCGGGCGCTCATGACCGGCCTCACCCAGGACCCGTACGTCTTCCAGGCCACGGTCGGGGACAACCTGCGCCTGGCCGGGCCGGAGGCGTCCGCCGAGGACGTCGAGGCGGCCGTACGGCGGGCACGACTGGACACGTGGACCGAGCGCACCGGCTGGGACACGGTGCTCGGCGAGGACGGCCGGACGGTCTCCGGCGGCCAGCTCCAGCGGCTCGCGCTGGCCCGGGCCCTGCTGTACGACCCGCCCGTCCTGCTGCTGGACGAGCCGGCCGAGGCCCTCGACGAGGAGACGGCCGACCTGCTGATGGCCGACCTGCTGGACGCCACCCGGGGCCGCACGACGCTGCTGGTCACCCACCGGCTGCACGGCCTGGAGCAGGTCGACGAGATCGTCGTGCTGGAGGGGGGCAGGGTCACCCAGCGCGGCACCCATGCCGGCCTCGTCGCCGTGCCGGGTTACTACCGGGACCTGTGGGAGTCGGAGGAGCTCACCCGCCACCGCGTATGAACACGCGTATGAACACGCCCCCGGACGCGAATCGCCGGCGAGCCGTCCCCCCGGAGGCTCGCCGGCGACGATCGTGCGCCGTCAGCTCGTGGCCGACTGCTCCGCGAGCGCGGTGGTGATGGTGCTCTCCTTGCCGTCGCGGGTGAAGGTGACGGTCACCTTGTCGCCCGGACGGGCGCTGCGGATGGTGCCGACCAGCGTCTCCGCGCTGTCCACCAGCTTGTCGTTGATCTTGGTGATCAGGTCGCCCTCCTTGAGGCCGGCCTTCTCTGCCGGGCTGCCGGCCGTGATCGACCTGACCACCGCGCCGGACGCGCCGCCGACCGCGTCGGCCACGCTCACGCCGAAGAACGCGTGGGTCGCCTTGCCCGTCGTGATGAGCTGGTCGGCGACGAGCTTCGCGGTGTTGATGGGGATCGCGAAGCCGACGCCGATGTTGCCGGAGCCGGAGCCGGCGGTGGCGATCGCGGTGTTGATGCCGACGACCTGCCCGGAGGCGTTGACCAGCGCGCCGCCGGAGTTGCCGGGGTTGATCGCGGCGTCGGTCTGGATCACGCCCCCGATCGTGACGGCCTGGCTCTGCTGCGGCTGCTGCTGCTCCATCCCCCAGGGGAACTGGGGCTGCTGCTCTTCGGGGCCCTCGGTGAGCGTGCGGTCGAGGGCGCTCACGATGCCGGAGGTGACCGATCCCGCCAGGCCGAGCGGGCTGCCGATGGCGAGGACCGCGTCGCCGACCTGGAGCTTGTCGCTGTCACCGAGCGAGGCGGGGGTCAGGCCGGACACGCCCTGCGCCTGGATGACCGCGAGGTCCGTGGTGGGGTCGGTGCCCTTGACGACGGCACTGGCGGTCCTGCCGTCGCTGAACTTCACGGTGACCGTGCCGCCGCCCGCGCCGCCCATGCTCACCACGTGGTTGTTCGTCAGGATCAGACCGTCGGCCGACAGGATGACACCGGACCCCTCGCCGCCGGCCGTGGCGGACTTCACCTCGATCGACACCACCGACGGCATGATCGCCTTGGCCACCGCGGCGATCGTGGTGCCCGAGGAGTTGGACACCCCCCTGACCACCGGGCTCGCGATCACCGTCTGCCCGCCGTTCACGCTGTTCGCGACGAGGGCCCCGGTGACCCCGCCGCCAAGCGCCACGGCCACGAGGGCGAGGCCCGCGCCCGCCTTCTGGCGCGCGGTCAGCGTGCCCTTCCGCGCCGGAGGCGGCGGAAACTGCGCCGTGTCATAAGGACTGTTCCCATAGGCGCCGTACGACTGGTACGCACCCGTGTACTGCCCGTGCCTCGGCGGGGTGCTGCCGAACTGGCTCCAGCCGTGACCGGGGAGTACCTCGGTGTTCTCGTTGCCGGGAACGTGCTCAGGTGAGCTCATCGCCATCCCCCTCAATGGATTCGCCGGTGATCCCGGCTCTCCGCCGGTACAGGTAATACGATGGCGCATCGGCGATAAGGTCACGCTAAGCGATCAGCGGCGGGGTCCCCGGGCGCCCTACGCGTACTTTATGTCAGCCCGTCCGAGGCCAGTACTCGTCCCTGAGCAGGCGCTTGTACAGCTTTCCCGTGGGGTGGCGCGGCAGCTCGTCACGGAAGTCCACCGATCTCGGGCACTTGTAGTGGGCCAGGCGGTCCCGGCAGTAGGCGATCAGCTCGGCCTCCAGCGCGGGACCGGCGTCGGCCGGGTCGGCCGGCTGAACGACGGCCTTCACCTGCTCGCCCATTTCGGGGTCCGGCACCCCGAAGACGGCCACGTCGGCCACCTTGGGGTGCATCGCCAGCACGTTCTCGGCCTCCTGCGGGTAGATGTTCACCCCACCCGAGATGATCATGTAGGAGCGCCGGTCGGTGAGATAGAGGAACCCGTCCTCGTCCAGGTAGCCGATGTCCCCCAGCGTGGTCCAGCCGCGGCCCTTGGGGTCCTGCACCGACGCGGTCTTCAGCGGGTCGCCGTGATACTCGAACTTCGGCCCGTCGGAGAAGTAGACGGTGCCGTGCTCGCCGGGCGGCAGCTCGTCGCCCTCCTCGTCGCACACGTGGGCCACCCCCAGCAGCGGCCTGCCCACCGTGCCCTTGTGGGCGAGCCAGTCCTCCGGCCCGGCGTACAGGAAGCAGTTGCCCTCCGTGCCCGCGTAGTACTCGTGCACGATCGGCCCCCACCACGCCATCATCCGCTCCTTGACCTCCACGGGGCAGGGCGCGGCGGCGTGGATGGCGCAGCGCAGCGACGACAGGTCGTACCGCCCGCGCACCTCCTCGGGCAGCTTGAGCATCTTGACGAACATCGTCGGGACCCACTGCGCGTGGGTGACACGGTGCCGCTCGACGAGCGCCAGCGCCTCCTCGGGGTCGAACCGCTCCATCACCACCACGGTCGCGCCCAGGCGCTGGAAGGACATGCTGTAGCGCAGCGGAGCGGCGTGGTAGAGCGGCGCGGGCGACAGATACACGCTGTCGGCCGACGGCGCGAACAGGAACCGGATGAGCTGCACGAGGGCGCCGGGAGTCTCCAGCGGCGCCCGGCCGAGCGGCGGCTTGACCCCCTTGGGACGTCCCGTGGTGCCCGAGGAGTAGAGCATGTCGGCGCCCAGGCACTCGTCGTCGACCGGCGTCGCGGGCTGCCCCGCCACCGCCTCCTCGTAAGACGTGAAACCCGGGGCGACGCCGTCGAGCATGAGCCGCAGCTCGACCCCGGGCGTGGCGTCGGTGACGGCGCTCGCCACGCCGGCGAGCTGGGCCGAGGAGATGAAGACGCGCGCCCCGCAGTTGTCCACGATGTACGCCAGCTCGTCGGGCCGCAGACGGGAGCTGATCGCCGTGTAGTATAGGCCCGAGCGGTGGGCCGCCCAGGCGATGACGAGGAAGAGCGGATGGTTCTCCAGCATGAAGGCGATGTGGTCGCCGGGCTTCAGGCCCGCGGCCCGCAACAGATGAGCGAGCCGGTTGGACTCCTCGTCGAGCTCGCGGAAGGTGACCACGCGGCCGGAGCCCGCCATGATCACCGCCGGCTTGTCCGGCGTCACCGCCGCGATCGCCCCAGGGTGCATGACCGAACGGTACTCGGTTTGCCCTCGATCTGGTAGAAGAAGATTCCGGATGCGTCCGCTCAGATCTCCAGCGCCCGGTAGGGGTCGCGCAACGGCCTGGCCCGCTCGGCGAACGCCGCCTTGATCTCCGTCATCTTCGGCCCCGGCGCGTAGAAGCGGCCCTTCGTCTCGCCGTACGGCTGGAGCCACCCGGTGGCCGCGTCAAAAGCATGGACGAATCATCCGGTCAAGCGACCGGATGATTCGTCCATATATGTACGCTCAGGAGGCGCGTCAGGAGGCGGGGATGACCGAGCCCTTGAACGTGTCCTCGATGTACTTCTTCACCTCGGGGCCGGTCAGCAGCTCGACGAGCGTCTTCACCCGCGGGTCGCTCTCGCGCCCCTGGGCGACCACCAGGCCGTTGGCGTACGGGTTGCCCTCGGCCTTCTCCAGCACCAGCGCGTCGGAGGACGGGTTGAGGCTCGCCTCCAGCGCGTAGTTGCCGTTGATCACGGCGGCGTCCACGTCGTCGAGCGAGCGCGGCAGCTGCGCGGCCTCCAGCGGGCGGAAGGTCAGGTTCTTCGGATTGCCGGTCACGTCGCGCTCGGTCGCGGCGGTGCCCACGCCGTCCTTCAGCGTGACCACGCCGTTGTCGGCGAGCAGCTTGAGCGCCCGGCCGAGGTTGGTGGCGTCGTTGGGCACGGCGACCGTGCCGTCCTGCGGCAGCGACGCGAGGTCCTTGACCTTCTTGGAGTACAGGCCGAGCGGCTCGAGGTGCACCGGAGCGACGAAGCTCAGCTTGGTGCCCTTGGAGGCGTTGAAGTCGTCCAGGTAGGGCTTGTGCTGGAAGTAGTTGGCGTCGAGCTGACCGTCCTGGAGCTGCAGGTTGGGCTGCACGTAGTCGCTGAACTCGACGATCTCCAGCTTCAGCCCCTTCGCGGCGGCCAGGTTGTCGGCCACGTACTTGATGATCTGCGCGTGCGGCACCGGGCTCACGCCGACCTTGAGCGGGGCCTGCGCCGCCGCCGTGCCGGACGTGGAAGTGGTCGCGGTGTCCGGGGACGAGGACCCGCAGGCGGACAACACGAGCGCGGCCACGGCGGCGATGACGAGGCCGAGCGTTCTACGCATGAGAAAGGACTCCTTATCGGTTAACGGTGGGAAAGTCGACGGGCGACGGCGTCGCCCACGGTCTGCGCGAGCTGCACCACGACCACCAGGACGACCACGGTGACGACCATGAGCGTGGTCTCGAAGCGCTGGTAGCCGTAGCGGACGGCGAGGTCGCCGAGGCCGCCGCCGCCGATCACCCCGGCCATCGCGGAGTAGGAGATGAGCGTGACCACGGTGACGGTCAGCCCGGCGACCAGGCCGGGCAGCGCCTCGGGCAGCAGGACGCGTGTCACGATCGTCACCCGGCCCGCCCCCATCGCCTCGGCCGCCTGCACGACGTCTCGGCCGACCTCGCGCAGCGCGGTCTCGACCAGCCGGGCGAAGAAGGGCACCGCGCCGATCGTGAGAGGGACCACCGCGGCCGCGGTGCCGATCGTGGTGCCGGTGAGCACGCGGGTCACCGGGATGACCGCGATCATGAGGACGATGAAGGGCAGTGACCGTCCGACGTTGACGACCAGCCCGAGCACGCGCCGCACGACGGGCGCCGGGAACAGCCCGCCCCGGTCCGTCCCGGCGAGGCAGACGCCGAGCGGGAGCCCGAAGAGCACGGTGAACAGCGTGGACCAGCCCACCATCACCGCGGTCTGCCCGGTGGCCTCCCACAGCAGGGGGCTCATCTCCGACCAGGTCATCGGTCCTCCTCCGGCAGCAGGCCGCGCTCGCGCAGGTGGGTGAGGGCGTCCGCCGCACCGGCCCCGGTGATCCGCAGCCGCAGCCGGCCCGCCGGGGCCCCCGCCACCTGCTCGACCGCGCCGCCCACCACGGCGACGTCCACGTCGTACGCGCGCGAAAGACGCGACAGCAGGGTCTCGTCCGCGGCCAGGGCGACCGTCACGGTGCCGGGTTCGGCGGGCGGCAGCGGGAACAGCTCGGCGGCCAGGCGTGATCCGGGCGTGGCGAGCAGGTCGGGGATGCGGCCCGCCTCGGTGATCCGCCCGTCGCTCATGATCGCCGCCGAGTCGCAGACGGCCTTGATGACGTCCATCTCGTGGGTGATGAGCAGGATGGTCAGCCCGAGCTCCCGGTTGAGCCGCCGGAGCAGGGCCAGGATCGACTGGGTCGTGGCGGGGTCGAGCGCGGAGGTGGCCTCGTCCGACAGCAGCACCGACGGCTCGGCGGCCAGGGCCCGCGCGATGCCGACCCGCTGCTTCTGGCCGCCGGACAGCTGCGCGGGATAGGCCCCGGCGCGGTCGGCCAGGCCCACGAGGTCGAGCATCTCCGCGACGCGCCGGGCCCGGGCGGCCCTGCCGACGCCCATGACCTCCAGCGGGAAGGCCACGTTGCCCGCCACCGTGCGCGACGACAGCAGCGCGAAGTGCTGGTGGATCATGCCGATGCGCTGCCGGGCGCGGCGCAGGTCGGCCGCGCCGAGGGCGGTCAGCTCGCGCCCGTCGACGGTCACCGTGCCCTCGTCCGGACGTTCGAGCAGGTTGACGCAGCGCAGCAGCGTGCTCTTGCCGGCGCCGCTGCGCCCGAGCACGCCGAAGACCTCGCCCTTGCCGACGTGGAGGTCGACGCCGTCGAGCGCGACGACGTCGCCGTAGGCCTTGCGCAGGCCGGCGACCGTGATCACTGGCTGTCCTTCGAAGACGTGATCCGGCGCAGGATCAGATCGGGCAGCGGGGAGAGCGTCATCGTCGAGTGCCTTCGTTGGGAGGGGTGGGGAGAGCGGGCTTCAGGCCGCGGGACACCCTCGCCCAGGCGGGTCGACCAGGTTCGATACGCTCACGAACGGCTGCAACGGGAGTGAGTCACCCCTTATTCCCTACCGGTAATGTGTCCTCGATCACAGAGGCCCGCGCCTCCGGGACGGAGACGCGGGCCGGGTGCGGGAAAGGGTCAGGCGACCGCCTGCCGGGCGACCGTCGCCGGGGTGAGGGCCAGGTCGAGGACCTCGCGGACGTCGCTCACCGCGTGGACGGTGAGATCGGCCAGCACCTCGGCCGGGACGTCGTCCAGGTCGGGCTCGTTGCGGGCCGGGATGAGCACGGTCGTGACCCCCGCCCGGTGGGCGGCGAGCAGCTTCTGCTTCACCCCGCCGATCGGCAGCACCCGCCCGGTGAGGGAGACCTCCCCGGTCATCGCCACGTCGGCGCGGACCGGCCGGCCCGACAGCAGCGAGGCCAGGGCCGTGGTCATCGTGACACCGGCCGACGGGCCGTCCTTGGGCACGGCGCCCGCGGGGACGTGGATGTGCACCGACCTGTCCTTGAGCGAGCCGACCGGAAGCTCCAGCTCCGCGCCCCGCGACCGCAGGAAGGACAGCGCGATCTGGGCCGACTCCTTCATCACGTCGCCGAGCTGGCCGGTCAGGGTCACGCCGGTCGCCCCGGTCTCCGGGTCGGCCAGCGACGCCTCGACGTAGAGGACGTCGCCGCCCGCGCCGGTCACCGCGAGGCCGGTCGCCACGCCCGGCACCGCCGTACGCTGGCGCGCCTCCGGCAGGGACGACTCGGGCACGTGACGCGGCCGGCCCAGGTAGGAGACGAGGTCGTCCGCCGTCACCGTCACCGGGAGCCCGGCCTCGCCGAGGGCGACGTTCGCCGTCACCTTGCGCAGGATCCGGGCGATCGAGCGCTCGAGGGAGCGGACGCCGGCCTCTCGGGTGTACTCGCCCGCCAGGCGGCGCAGCGCCGCCTCCTCCACCGTCACGTCGTCGGCGGTGAGACCGGCCTTCTCCAGGTTGCGCGGGAGGAGGTGGTCGCGGGCGATGGCGACCTTCTCGTCCTCGGTGTAGCCGTCGAGCGTGACGATCTCCATGCGGTCCAGCAGCGGCCCGGGCACCTGCTCGAGCACGTTGGCCGTGGCGAGGAACAGCACGTCGCTCAGGTCGAGCTCGACCTCCAGGTAGTGGTCGCGGAACGTGTGGTTCTGCGCCGGGTCGAGCACCTCGAGCAGCGCCGCCGTCGGGTCGCCCCGGTAGTCGGCGCCGACCTTGTCGATCTCGTCGAGCAGCACGACCGGGTTCATCGAGCCCGCCTCGCGGATCGCCCGGACGACGCGGCCGGGCAGCGCGCCCACGTAGGTGCGCCGGTGGCCGCGGATCTCCGCCTCGTCGCGGACGCCGCCGAGGGCGACCCGGACGAACTTCCGGCCCATGGCGCGGGCGACCGACTCGCCGAGCGAGGTCTTGCCGACCCCGGGAGGCCCGGCCAGCGCGAGCACGGCGCCGCTGCGGCGGCCGCCGACCACGCCGAGGCCCTGGTCGGCCCTGCGCTTGCGGACCGCGAGGTACTCCACGATGCGGTCCTTCACGTCGTCCAGGCCGGTGTGGTCGGCGTCGAGCACCGCGCGGGCTCCGGCGATGTCGTAGGAGTCGGTCGTGTGGACGTTCCACGGCATGTCGAGCACGGTGTCGAGCCAGGTGCGGATCCAGCCGCTCTCGGGCGACTGGTCCGAGGCCCGCTCCAGCTTGCCGACCTCCTTGAGCGCGGCCTCCCTGACCTTCTCCGGCAGGTCGGCGGCCTCGATGCGGGCGCGGTAGTCCTCCTCCTCGTCCGAGGGGTCGCCGTTGAGCTCGGAGAGCTCCTTGCGGACCGCCGCGAGCTGCTGGCGGAGCAGGAACTCGCGCTGCTGCTTCTCCATGCCCTCCTGGACGTCCTTGCGGATGGTCTCGGCGACGTCCATCTCCGCGAGGTGGTCACGGGCCCAGCCGACCAGCTTGTCGAGACGCTCGGCCGGGTCGTCGATCTCCAGCAGCAGCAGCTTCTGCTGGATGGTGAGCCAGGGCGCGTACCCCGAGCTGTCGGCGAGGTCCGCGGGGTCCTTGATCTGGTTGACGGCGTCGACGACCTGCCACGCGCCCCGCTTCTGCAGGATGGTGGTGGTCAGGGCCTTGTACTCCTTGGCGAGCTCCTCGGCCCTGGGCCCGGCGGCGACCGGCTCCAGGACGGTCGCCTCGACCCACAGGGCCGCGCCGGGTCCGGTGGTGCCGGTGCCGACGCGCATGCGGTCGACGCCCCGGACGACGGCGGCGGGCTCCCCGCCCGGCAGCCTGCCGACCTGTTCCACGACCGCGCTCACCCCCACCGGCCCGTAGCGGCCGTCTATGCGGGGCACCAGCAGGACCGTGCTCGCGCCATTGGCGCGGGCGGCGTCGATGGCCGCGCGGACCTCGGAGTCCGACAGATCGAGCGGCACGACCATGCCGGGCAGGACGACCTCGTCGTCGAGCGGGAGGACGGGAAGGATCTGGGACATCAGCACTCCAGTAGGTTGAGTTATGTCGGCTCAACTAACAGGAGTCCGATCCTGTTCCCTGTTCTGCGCCAGTTCGCTGTGAGCGATCGTAATTGTGTAATCCCCTGCCATGACGCGCTCGCCCTCCCCCTGGCGCATGATGGCGTCCATGACATCCGGACATATTCGGCTTCGCTCGACCTCAGGCCGATGGGTGCTGCTGACCACCGTCCTCGGGTCGGGCATGGCCACGCTCGACGGCACCGTGGTCAACGTGGCCCTTCCCGCTCTCGGACGCGACCTGCACGCCGGGATGTCCGGCCTCCAGTGGACCGTGAACGCGTACACGCTCACCATGGCCGCGCTGATCCTGCTGGGCGGGTCGCTGGGCGACCGGCTCGGCAGGCGGAAGGTCTTCGTCGCCGGGGTGGTGTGGTTCGCCCTGGCCTCCGCCCTGTGCGGGGCCGCGCCGAACACGCCCGTGCTCGTGCTCGCCCGTGCGCTCCAGGGCGTCGGCGCGGCCCTGCTGATCCCCGGGTCCCTGGCGATCATCCAGGCGAGCTACGCGCCGGACGACCGGTCCCGCGCCGTCGGCGCCTGGTCGGGGCTGGGCGGCGTGGCCGCCGCGCTCGGGCCGCTGCTCGGCGGCTGGCTCGTGGAGACGGCCGGCTGGCGGTGGGTGTTCCTGCTCAACCTGCCGCTCGCGGCCGTCGTGGCCGGCGTCGCCGCCCGGCACGTGCCCGAGACCCGGGACGCCGGGCCGCACGGCCGCTTCGACGTGCTCGGCACCGTTCTCGCCGCCCCGGCGCTGGCCGGGCTGACGTACGGCCTGATCCTCGCGGGCGACGGCCTGGTGCCGCTGGCCGCCGGGCTCGTCCTGAGCGTCTGCTTCGTGGTGGTGGAGATCCGGCGCTCCCCCCGGTCCCTCGTCCCCGTGGGGGTCTTCGCCTCGCGGGAGTTCACCGCCGTCAACGTCGTCACGCTGGTCATGTACGCGGCGATGGGTCTGGTGTTCTTCCTGCTGGTCGTCCAGCTTCAGGTGTCCGCCGGCTTCTCTCCCATCGCCGCCGGGTCGGCGATGCTCCCGGTCACGGTCCTCATGCTGCTGCTGTCGCCCCGGGCCGGCGAGCTGGCGGGCAAGGTGGGCCCGCGCCCGCTCATGACGGGCGGCATCCTGCTGTGCGCGGCCGGGTTGCTGCTGATGAGCCGCATCGCCCCGGGCTCGTCCTATCTCGCCGACGTGATGCCCGCGGCGGTCGTGTTCGGGCTCGGCCTGTCCGCCGCCGTCGCCCCGCTCACCGCGACCGTGCTCGCCACGGCGGAGGAGCGGTACGCGGGCGTCGCGAGCGGGATCAACAACGCCCTGGCCAGGACGGGCGGCCTCCTGGCCGTCGCCGCCGTCCCGCCGCTGGTGGGGCTGACGGGAGACGCCTACGACTCCCCGGCGGCGTTCACCCTGGGGTTCCACACGTCGATGCTGGCCGGCGCGGCCATGATGGCCGCCGCCGCGGTCGTCACGTTCCTCACGATCAGGACGAACGTCCTCGCGGCCGCGCCCGAACCGCCCGCCCCCGGCTGCCCAGTCGACGCACCACCCCTCGGACCCCGCCCTCCGGCGAGTCCGGGCGCCTGACGCGGGAGGTTCACGCGCCCGCGAGCTCAGCCCAGCAGCGTCTTGAGGTCCTCGCGCAGGGCGGCGGCGTCGCGGAAGTGGACGGCGGCGAGCCCGGCCCGCTCGGCCGCCGCGACGTTCTCCAGCCGGTCGTCCACGAAGACGAGGTCTCCGGGTGCGACCCCGAGCCAGGCCACGGTCTCGTGGAAGATCTCCGGCTCCGGCTTCACCAGGCCCATCCTGCCGCTGTAGAAACGCGGGCCGATCGGCCGCATGAACGGCAGCCCGTCGATGCCCTCGGCGACGCAGACCGGCATGTTGGACAGCAGCGCCATGGGCACCCCGACCCCGGCCAGCTCGTCGATGATCGCCACGGTCTCCTCGTTGGGCCGCGACCAGCTCGCGACGTCGAGGGCGACGACCTCCGCCAGGTCCGCACCGGCCATCGGCCTGCCGTACACGTGGGACCAGTACGCGGCGGGGTCGAGCGAACCCCGGTCGAAGTCGAGCCGCACCTCCCAGTAGCGGTCCTCGAACCCCGGATCACCTCCCGCCATGCGCGCGACGTCCTCGGGGGCCTGGGGAAGCGACACGACGTTGCCGTAGTCGAAAAGCACAGTCTTCATGGTCGTACGATCATAGCTCGTGTTCGGAAGTCAGGACACGTAGGTCTTGAGGTATTCGTTGGCGCTCCCGCAGCGCAGGTAGTTGCGCACGGTGTGGAAGTCAAGCCAGTCGATGTCGCAGGAGACGTCGCGCTCGACGCCGTCGAAGCACGAGGCCAGGACGGCCGGGATGGCGGCGATGTCGTCCTTGTCGGCGATGTTGACCCACCGGCGCACCCCCGGCGGACGCGCCCCCCTGCCCCGCACCGGCACCGGCGCCAGCCGCTCGAAGACGACATCGCGCATGCCGAGCGGGCTGCCCAGCGTCACGAGCAGGTCGACCGTGAGATCGGGATACGCCCACAGCGCCTCGTAGGCCACGACGCTGCCGAGCGAATGGGCGACGACCACGCGGGGACGGCGCCTGCGCACGACGCCGGCCACCGCGTCGCGGGCCCGCGCGCGCGGGTCGCCGCCGCCCAGGTAGGCGGCCACCTCCGGGCAGAAGTCCTGCGCGAAGCGCACCGCCTGCGGGCCCATCCTCGTCAGCAGCCACTCGGCCAGCCGGTGGGCGAGACCCGTGAGCGACTCCCCCGCCACGTCCCGGAAGGGCCCGCCGAGCTGGGCCGCCCAGTCGGCGAGCACCAGCTTGGCCGGCGCCTCCATCTGCCGGGGCGGCTTCGGCGGCCCGCTGCGCAGGTGATGGGCGTAGTAGGCGATCTCGGCGAAGTACTCTCCCGCGCCGTCCGCGCGCCCGGTGAGGCCCTGGTGCAGATAGGCGTTCCACTTGGCCCGCATGGCCTCGGCGGCGCCGCCCGCCGACCGGCCCGCCTCCTCGTAGTAGTGGTACTTGCCGATGCCGTGGACGCCCACGATCGAGGTCATGCTCCCGCCATCCCTTCGCCGGAATACCGGAGGTCACTGTGCACGACGCGATGGACCGCGACAACCGCGAGCGACGTTCACGGTGATAAATGGCGAGCGGTGGTGATATTCACCGAGATAGGTTGGGAATCCCGATCGAGGAAGGAACGTCATGACAGGCCCGTTGCACGTGCGCGGCTCGGTCGTCGTGCCCGAGGCGGAGCTCGCCTGGCGTTTCTCCCGCTCCTCGGGCCCCGGCGGCCAGGGCGTCAACACCACCGACAGCCGGGTCGAGCTGAGTTTCGACCTCGCGCGCACGACCGCCCTCGGCGGCCCGGCGCTGAAGGCCCGCGCCGCCGAACGGCTCGCCGCCCGCCTCGTGGACGGCGTGATCACGGTGACGGCCTCGGAGCACCGCTCGCAGCTGCGCAACCGGGAGGCCGCGCGGGAACGGCTCGCCGCCCTGCTCCGCGACGCGGTCGCGCCGCCCCCGAAGCGGCGACGCCCCACCAAGCCGTCCAAGGGCTCGGTCGAGCGCCGCCTGTCGGCCAAGAAGCACCGGTCCGACCTCAAGCGCCTGCGCCGTACGGCGGACTGAGCAGACAGGCGGCGATGGCCTCCTCCCAGGAGCGCAGGAACGCGGGGTATCCGGCCGCGAACTCGGCCAGCTCGGCATCCGCCGCGGCGGTCAGCGGGGTGAGGTCGTAGGTGACCGACACGTCGCTGTGGCCCCGCTGGACAGGCGCGAGCGTCACGCCGACGGTCCCCGCGTGGGCCCCCTCACGGACGCGGGCGTAGGAGACCGACCGGCCAGGCTCGCGGTGCAGGACGATCCACGTGGTGGTCGCGCCATCCGCGTGAGTCTGGAACACCGTCCCGGGCGCGGTGTCGTCCTCGGTTCCCTCCGGAAACCGCGGCTCCCAGCCCTCCACCCAGTCCCGTTCGCCGTACGGGGTGAACAGCCGGAACGCCTCGGCGGGCGGGAGCGCGACCCTGACTCTCCCGACGAGGCGGCGGCGCCGCGGCCCGGCGCTCACCTCTCCTCCAGCCGGTGCGCGTCGGCCGCGGTGAGAGTCAGACCGTAGACCTCCTTGAGCTGCCCGATCTTCGCGAGGGTCTCCGGTCCGAACGGCGCCTTGCCCTCGAATGCGTGCAGGACGATCCCCTCGACCAGATCACCGAGGGACATGTCCAGGTATTCGGCCAGGCCCTTGAGCACCTTCAACGTGTTGCGCTCGATGCGCAGACCGGTCTGCGCACGCTCGACTGTTACCATGTTACCAAAATAACATCAATCAGAGTCGCCGGTCCTCCATCTCCCAGATGTGGTCGACCACGTGCCAGACGATGCGGCGGGCGGCGTACCGGACCGGCCAACCCTCGCCGCCGGGCGGGAAGGCCTCCGCAGGCTGCGAGAGCGCCCGAGTGATGTCCTCGCGCATGGCGACGAGGCCGGCCTCGTCCTTGAAGGGCCTGTGCCGCACGCCGATCTTCCGGGCGTACGCGCGCTCGGCCTCCACGACGTGGGCGACCATCTTGTCCCGGTCCCTGCCTCCGCCCCTCGGGCCCTTGCGCAGCTCCTCGGGGGACGCGGCGGCCACCTCGGCGAACACCGCCCACGCCGCGCGGGCGAGGGCGGCCGCACGCGCGGCCTCCGGCGCGTCCACCGGCTCCCGGTCGAAGCCGGGGATGGCGGAGATCGCGCCGAAGTCCGTCGTGCTGTCGCCCTTGACCCGTGCGACGACCTCCGGCTCCCCCGGCGCGAACTCCAGCCCGGCCCGCTCGGCGATCACCCGGTAGCGAGGTGCGTAGTCCACGAGTGTGCCGAGCGCGGCCTCCTCGGTCTTGCCGATGCGGCACCAGCCCGGCCAGTCGATCGAGCAGGCGAAGACCTTCTTGGGGCCGATTTCCAGGTAGACGCGATGGTTCATGCCGGCCAGCATCGCAGCCGTACCTGACAGGCTCCGGCAGGTTCAGACCAGGTCGATGAGGTCGGCCACGGAGTTGACCACCTGGGTGGGCCGGAACGGGTACCGGTCGATCTGGTCCTTCTGGGTGACGCCGGTGAGCACGAGGATCGTGTGCAGGCCGGCCTCGATGCCGCAGACCACATCGGTGTCCATGCGGTCGCCGATCATGGCGGTGGTCTCGCTGTGCGCGTCGATCTGGTTGAGCGCGCTGCGCATCATCATCGGGTTCGGCTTCCCGACGAAGTACGGCTCCACCCCGGTCGCCTTGGTGATCATCGCGGCCACCGCGCCGCAGGCCGGCAGCGAGCCCTCCGTCGAGGGGCCGATGGGGTCGGGGTTGGTCGCGATGAACCGGGCGCCGTTGTCGATCAGCCGAATCGCCCGCGTTATCGACGTGAAGCTGTAGGTGCGGGTCTCGCCCAGCACGACGTAGTCCGGGTCGAGGTCGGTCAGCACGTAGCCGACCTCGTGCAGGGCCGTGGTCAGCCCCGCCTCGCCGATCACGTACGCCGAGCCCTCGGGCCGCTGGTCGGCGAGGAACTTGGCCGTGGCCAGCGCGGAGGTCCAGATCGACTCGGGCGGCACGTCCAGCCCGGCCGCGCGCAGCCGTACGGACAGGTCGCGGGCGGTGTAGATCGAGTTGTTGGTGAGGACGAGGAACCGCTTCCCCGACTCCTTCAGCCGCCTGATGAACTCGTCGGCACCCGGCACCGGCTGGCCCTCGTGGACCAGCACCCCGTCCATATCGGACAACCACGACTCAATGGGCTTACGCTCGCTCATGCGTCCAAGCATGGCAGGTGAGGGCGGAGTGAAGCACATCACGCGCCGCGTCCGGAAATATCCGGATGCGACCTCAGGTTGGGCCGAGCATGAGCGATGACAACATCCGTGGGGTGCCGCGCGGTACGGCCGAGGTGCCGCTGTCGATCCTGGAACTCGCGACCGTCGGGGAGGGCTCGACGCCCGGCGAGGCGCTGCGCGACGCCACCGGGCTGGCCCGGCGGGCCGAGGAGTGGGGCTACCACCGCATCTGGGTCGCCGAGCACCACGGCATGCCCGGGGTGGCCAGCTCCTCCCCCGCGGTGCTCATCGCGCACCTCGCGGCGGCGACCCGGTCGATCCGGATCGGTTCCGGCGGCGTGATGCTGCCCAACCACGCCCCGCTGGTGATCGCCGAGCAGTTCGGCACGCTGCACGCCCTGCACCCCGGCCGGATCGACCTCGGCCTCGGCCGCGCCCCCGGCACCGACATGGCGACGGCGAACGCCCTGCGCCGCTCGGCCGAGGTGGACCCGGACGAGTTCCCCCAGCAGGTGGCCGAGCTGACCGGCTTCCTCGACGGCGCCTTCCCGCCCGGCCACCCGTACGGAAAGATCCAGGCGGTGCCGCGTGGTGACGACCGGCCGCCGATCTGGCTGCTCGGCTCCAGCGGGTTCAGCGCCAGGCTGGCCGGGCTGCTCGGGCTGCCGTTCGCCTTCGCCCACCACTTCAGCGCCGCCAACACCGAGCCCGCGCTCGACCTCTACCGCTCCTCGTTCCGGCCCTCGGAGGTGCTCGACCGGCCGTACGCGCTGATCGGCGTGGCGGCCGTGGCCGCCGACACCGAGGAGGAGGCGCTGCGCCAGACCATGCCGGGCGCGCTTTCGTGGCTGCGCCTGCGGCAGGGCCGGCCCGGCCGCACCCCCACCCCGGAGGAGGCGGAGGCGTACCCGTACACCCCGATGGAGCGGGAGTTCGTCCGCGAACGGCTGTCGACCGTGGTGCACGGCGATCCGCAGACCGTGCGGGCCGGGCTGGAGGAGCTGCGCAAGCGCACCGGGGCCGACGAACTGATGATCACCACGCAGGTCCACGGCGGCGCGGCACGCCTGCGCTCCTACGAGCTGATCGCCCAGGCGTACGGCATGCTCCTCTGATCCTTCGAATCACGCCTCCGGCCTGCGGAAGCGTCAGTATGATTCAGGGTATGAGCGGAGACAGGAAGGCGCGGATCACCATCACCGTGGACCCCGACGTCCTTGAATACGCTGAGCACCTCGTGGCGACCGGGAAGGCCACCAGCGTGGCCGCCGTCTTCAACGACGCCATCGCGGAAAAGCGCATCACCGACCAGCGTGCGCTTGCCCTGCTGCGCGAACGCGCCCGGCAGGCCGACCCCGTCCGAGTGGCCCGCATGATGCGGCACGTGAACCGCCAACTCGCCGAACACGGGTTCCCGGCGGCGCCGGGTGAGTGACTTCACACCCACGCCGTACATCCTCGACACGAGCGTGCTGGCCGACGTCGCCCGCGGGGACGCCGACCTGATCGGCCTCCTGCAGGACTTCGACCGGGCAAGGCAACCGCTCATCGTTCCCGCGCTGTCAGCCGCCGGGGCGCTCCTCGACGGCCGGGGCACGCCAGACGCCCAGGCCCTGCTCGCCGGCCTGGCCGCGTTCGAGCACGCCATCGTCGCCCCGCTGGACGGCATCGCGCAATCCGTCAAGCTCGTCGACACGATGGCCGTCACCGGACTCGACATCTACGACGCTCACGCCGCCGCCATCGCGGACGTATCGGTCTGCCCGATCCTCACCCTGCGCGGCGGCAAATGGCAGCGGCCGTCCCGCGCCCTGGACAATCCGCTGCACGTCATCGAGGTCGCCGACCCCGACGAATAGGCAGCCGGCAGGAAGCCGACCCGGCGGTGGCCGCCGGGGCGGCCGCCTCGATCGAGTTCCCGCAGGGCCTCCGATCGGACGACACGAGTCACCGGGGGGCGAGGGCCTCCAGGGCCTCTTCTGCGCGGCGCATGGAGTCGCGCGGGTCGGCCTCGGGGTTGCCGATCTCCGGGTCGAAGTTGAGGTCGTGGAAGACCTCGGTCACGCCCTTGGCCGCGAGGTCCTCCACGTCCCGCCGGATCTTGTCGTAGGACCCGGTCAGCGGGCCCTCGTCCCGCGCCCGGACGCGGGTGACGCCGCGTACGACGAACCGCAGCGCGTCCGGGTCACGGCCCGCCTGCCGGGCCGCCTCCTTCACGATCGCGATCTGCTGGTCGATCGTGCCAAGGTCGGCGCGGCTGGAGCTGATCCAGCCGTCGGCGATCCGCCCGGCCCGTTCCAGCGCCACCCGGGCGGTGCCGCCCAGCATGACGCTCGGCGGCGTGGCCGGCCTGGGGTCCTGGTGGGAGGGCGGCACCTCGTAGAACTCGCCCTTGTGCTCGACGACGTCCTCGGTCCAGAGCCGCCGCAGCAGGCCGACGTACTCCTCGCCGCGCCTGCCGCGCCGCTCCATCGGCACACCGGAGGCGGCGAACTCCTCGGGCAGCCAGCCCAGCCCCAGGCCCACGTCGAGCCTGCCGCCGGACACCTCCTGCAGGGAGGCGAGCTGCTTGGCCATCAGGACCGGGGAGACGAACGGCAGGTTGAGCACGGCCACCCCGAGGCGTACCCGCTCGGTGACGGCCGCCACGTACGCCAGCGCGACGACGGGATCGTGCACGCTCCGGTAGACCGGCCCCATCGGGTTGCCGACGGGGTAGAGCAGCCGCTGGAACGCCCAGACGCCGTGATAGCCGAGTTCGTCGGCGCGGCGCGCGATCCGCTTCATGTTCTCCGGCGTCGCCCACGAACCCGACACCGGTACGGAAAACCCAATCCTCATAACGGCACCCTAAGGGTGCCCCCCTTCGATCTTCCGCCTACTGCGGTCGCCCAGGCGGCGCCTCGCTACGGCGAGATCGGCGGGCGACACCCTAGGGTTGTCCCCCGTGATCGAGGAACTGGCGCGGCTGGCGCGCCGCGACGGGCCGGTGACGGTGCTCAAGCAGGGCCGTGTGCTCGTGGTCAGGGCCGGGGACGTCGTCGTCAAGGCCCACCCCCCGGACACCGACGAGCAGGCCCTGCGCGCCCGCCTGGAGGCGGCGGGGAACCTGCCCGGCGTCATGCTGGCCCCTCTCGGCCTCGAACGGCTCGACGGCAGGCTCGTCACGATCTGGCCGGCGGGCGAGGCGCTGACCATCGCCGACGTGGACGCGGGGACCACCCCCTGGGAGGAGGGCGGGCGGCTGCTCGCCCTGTTACACGCCCGGCCGGCGCCTCCAGGCCTCCCCCCCGCCGGCGGGCCGTCGCGGCTGCCGCGCGCCATGGCCGATCTGGCGGCGGCCGGGGTCCCGGACCACGTGGCCGCCCCCGTTCTCGCGGCGTACGCGACGCTGCCGCCCGCCCGGGACGGCGGCACGCTGACGCACGGCGACTGGCACCTCGGCCAGATCGTCCGGCACGACGGCGCGTGGCTGCTGATCGACCCCGACGACCTGGGCGGCGGCGACCACGCCTGGGATCTGGCCCGCCCGGCCGCGTGGTACGCCGCCGGCCTGCTCGACCCCCGGGACTGGGAGCGGTTCCTGACCGCCTATCTCGCCGCGGGCGGGACGGCCGTGTCCGCCGGGGATCCGTGGCGGGAACTCGACGCGCCCGCCCGGGCGTTGACCGTCCAACTGGCCGCGACGGCGGTGGCCACGGCGGCGCGGGCGGGGGAACCGCCCGACGACGCCGCCCTGGCCCTGGTGTCCGCCTGTGGGAGGATCGTCGCGGCCGCAGAGGCCGAGACCTGACGTAGGGAGAGTTGTCGGATGCAGTGCCCCAAGTGCCGTGGCAACATGCGGACGTTCGACCGCAACGGCGTCCACATCGAGCAGTGCGACAACTGCCGCGGCATCTTCCTCGACTACGGCGAGCTGGAGACGCTGACCCGGATGGAGTCCCAGTGGGCCCAGCAGCACTACGCTCCCCCGCCGCCCGCGCACGGAGGCCCCGCCTGGGGTGGCGGTCACCACGGTGGCGGCCACTACGGCCACCGCCGCAACAGCTGGGTCGGCATGCTGTTCTCCAGCTGAAAGCCTTTCGCGGAGGCCGCGGCCCGGATCGGGCCGCGGCCTTCCGCGTGCTCAGCGCGTGGGCTCCAGCCCTTCCGAGCCCAGCGTGAGCCGGTTGATGATCCCGATCGACTCCAGGAACGGCAGGTCGTGGGAGACCACCACGAGCGCTCCCCGGTAGGCCGACAGCGCCTGCGCGAGCTGGCGGACGCTGGCCAGGTCGAGGTTGTTGGTCGGCTCGTCCAGCAGCAGGAGCTGCGGCGCGGGCTCGGCCAGCAGCAGCGAGGCCAGCACCGCGCGGAACCGCTCGCCGCCCGACAGCGTCCCCGCCGGCCGCTCGGCCCGCCCGCCCCGGAACAGGAACCGGGCGAGCCCGGCCCTGACGGCGTTCACCGACGCGTCGGGCGCGACCGCCCGCACGTTGTCGACCAGGCTGAGCGCGTCGTCGAGCACGTCGAGCCGCTGCGGCAGGTACCGCACCGGAACGCCTCGCCGGACCGAGCCCTCCTCCGGCGCGATGTCCCCCAGGATCGTGCGCAGCAGCGTCGTCTTGCCCGAGCCGTTCGGCCCCAGCAGGGCGACGCGCTCCGGACCACGCACGATCAGATCGCCGATCGGCCCGGCGGCCGTGCGCAGGCCGTCCAGTTCGAGCACGGTGCGCCCGGCCGGCACTTCGGTCGCGGGCAGTTCCACCCGGATCTCGGCGTCGTCGCGCACCGCCTCCTCCGCCTCGGACAGCCGCTCGCGGGCCGCGGCCACCCTGTCCTCGTGCATGAGCCGGTGCTTGCCCGCCGACACCTGGGCCTGGCGCTTGCGCTCCTGCATGATGATCTTCGGCTCGCGCTTCTGCTCGTACATCTTGTTGCCGTAGCGCACCCGCCGGGCCAGCTTGGTCTGCGCCTCGGCCAGCTCGCGCCGCTGGCGGCGCAGGTCGCCCTCGGCCACGCGGACCATCCGCTCGGCGGCCTCCCGCTCGACCGCGAGCACCTCCTCGTACTCGCTGAGCGTGCCGCCGAAGGTACGGCGGGCGGGCAGGTCGGCGATCTGGTCCACCAGGTCGAGCAGCGTGCGGTCGTGGCTGACGACGACCAGCGTCCTCGTCCACGAGGAGACGGCGTCGTACAGGCGCCGCCGCGCGTCGAGGTCGAGGTTGTTGGTCGGCTCGTCCAGCAGCAGCACGTCGGGCTCGGCGAGGAACCGCGCCGCGAGCCCGACCATCACGGTCTCGCCGCCCGAGAGCGTCGCGACGGTCCGGTCGAGGTCGACTCCCGCGAGCCCGAGACGGGCGAGCTCGGCCCGGGCGCGCTCCTCGACGTCCCAGACCACCGCGTCGTAGTTCGCCTCGCTCAGGTCGCCCCGCTCGATCGCGTGCAGCGCCTCGCGCGCCGGGGTGATCCCCAGCAGGTCGGACACCGTACGGCTCGCGCCCAGCGGGAGATTCTGCGGCAGGTGGCCCAGCCGCCCGGTGACCGACACCGACCCGCTCGCCGGGGTCAGCTCTCCGGCGATCAGCTTGAGCAGGGTCGACTTGCCGCTGCCGTTGACGCCGACGAGCCCGGTCCGGCCGGCGCCGAACGTGAAGTCGAGCTCCTCGAAGACGGGCGTCCCGTCGGGCCAGGAAAACGACAGATCCGTACAAACGATGGAATAAGACATTAGGCGGCTCCGGGTATCCCAAGGGCGACATGAGAACGTACGCGTGGGACACCGCGGGCACGGGCCGCGAGAGGACACCGGAGAGAGCTCCGCTGAGGTCGCTGCGCCGGACCACCGAAGGCGGCCGTGGGCGCGGTGTCGAGACCTCAGAGCTCCAAATGACCCTCCGGGGGTGCGGCGGCAGAACGTCCGTCACGATAACGGGAGGCGGGGGACGGACGCCACCGAATTAACTCGCCGGGAGCCGGGCCCGGGCCGTAGTCCCAGGCGTCCCCGAAGGTGACAAAGGACCTACCCCGCTCCACGTGTCGCGCGTCTTGTCGCTAAGGTGAACCTGTCCTAACTTAGGTAAGGCTTACCGTCCGCCCGGAGGGCGATGTGTTCGCAAGTTATCTCATCGGCCTTCGAGAGGGTCTGGAGGCGACCCTCGTCGTCTCCATCCTGGTGGCCTTTCTCGTCAAGAGCGACCGCCGCGAGCGGCTGCCCCTGGTCTGGGCCGGTGTCGGCGTCGCCGTCGCGCTCTCGGTCGGGTTCGGGGCGCTGCTGACCTTCACCGCGGCCCACCTCGGATCTCAGCAGCAGGAACTCTTCGACGCGATCACGTCCCTCGCCGCGACCGTCTTCGTCACCTTCATGGTCTTCTGGATGCGCACGGCCGCCCGGAAGATGTCGGGCGAGCTGCGGCAGAAGATGGGCGAGGCCCTGGAACTCGGCGCCACCGCCGTCGTCGTGGTGGCGTTCCTGTCGGTCGCGCGCGAGGGGCTGGAGACGGCGCTGCTGTGGTTCGCCGCCGTCCAGGGCGCGACCAGCAGCGCGAGCCCGCTGATCGGCATCACGCTCGGACTGCTCACCGCGGTGGCGCTGGGCTGGGGGCTCTACCGCAGCGCCCTGCGGATCAACCTCACGAAGTTCTTCACCTGGACGGGCCTGCTGCTGATCCTGGTCGCGGCCGGGATCTTCAAGTACGGCGTGCACGACCTGCAGGAGTCGGGCCTGGTGCCCGGCCTGAACACCCACGCCTTCGACATCAGCGGCGTGCTCGACCCCAGCGCCTGGTACTCCACGCTGCTGAGCGGGATGTTCAACATCACCCCGCAGCCCAGCGTGCTGGAAGCCGTCGCCTGGGTGGTCTACCTGGTGCCCGTCCTGATCCTGTTCCTGCGGCGGCCCTCGGCGAAGGCGCCCGCCAGCCCCGCCCCCAAGTCCGCCCAGCCCGCTTCCTGACCGGAGTCGACCCAATGCGCACCCCCATCGTCCTGGCCACCGCGGCACTGGCTCTCGCCGGTCTCACCGCCTGCTCGTCCACGGAAACGGGCTCCGGCGGCACGACCGAGGCGACCGCCGCCGGCGACGGGAAGATCGCCGTGGCCGCCACCGACACCGAATGCAAGGTCGCGAAGTCCGACCTGGCCGCCGGCACCTCGACCTTCTCGATCACCAACAACGGCTCGAAGGTGACCGAGTTCTACGTGTACGCGGCGGGCGACCGCATCATGGGCGAGGTCGAGAACATCGTCCCCGGGCTGACCCGCGACGTGGTGATGGAGCTGCCGGCGGGCATGTACGAGACCGCCTGCAAGCCCGGCATGACCGGCAAGGGCATCCGCGGCGCCCTCAAGGTCAGCGGCGAGAGCAAGCCGCTGACCAGCGACGCGAAGCTCGCCGAGGCCGTGGCCAGCTACAAGCGCTACATCAAGAGCCAGTCGGACACGCTGCTCGGCAAGACCAAGGAGTTCACCGAGGCGGTCAAGGCCGGCGAGGTGGACAAGGCCAAGGAGCTCTACCCGATCGCCCGTACGTACTGGGAGCGGATCGAGCCGGTGGCCGAGGTCTTCGGCGACCTGGACCCGGCCATCGACGCCCGCGAGAACGACGTGGCGGACGGCGAGGAGTGGACCGGCTACCACCGCCTCGAGAAGGACCTCTGGGTCAAGAAGGACGTCAAGGGCGACGGCCCGATCGCCGACAAGCTCATGACCGACGTGACCACGATCGTGGAGAAGTCCGCTGCGCTGGAGCTGTCTCCCGTGCAGCTCGCCAACGGCGCCAAGGGCCTGCTCGACGAGGTCGCCACCGGCAAGATCACCGGCGAGGAGGACCGCTACTCGCACACCGACCTGTGGGACTTCGACGCCAACCTGCAGGGCTCGAAGGCCGCCGTCCAGGCGCTGCGCCCGGTGCTGGAGGAGCGCGACCCCGACCTCGTGAAGACGCTCGACGCGAAGTTCGCCGACGCCGAGACCACGCTCGGCGCGCACCGCAGCGGCGACGGGTGGAAGCTCCACACCGAGCTGTCCAAGGACGATCTGAAGGCGCTGTCGGACGCGATCAACGCCCTGGCCGAGCCGATCAGCAAGGTGGCCTCGGTGGTGGCCCGGTGACCCGGAGAAGCACAGCGAGCGGAGGCATCAGCCGCAGACGCCTGTTTGGCCTCGGCGCGGCCGGTGTGGCCGCCGTCGGGGCCGGGGCGGTCGCCGGCCGGTCCGTCATCCAGGAGCCGGTCGCCCATGCCGCCTCCTCCTCCGATCCCGTGACCTTCTACGGCCCGCACCAGGCGGGCATCACCACTCCCGCCCAGGACCGGCTGCACTTCGTGGCGTTCGACGTCATCACGAAGAAGAGGGCCGAGCTGGTGGAGCTGCTCCAGGAGTGGACCGCCGCCGCGGCCCGGATGACCCAGGGCAAGGACGCCGGCACCTTCGGCGCCGTCGGCGGGTCGCCCGAGGCGCCGCCGGACGACACCGGCGAGGCGCTCGGCCTGCCCGCCTCCGGGCTGACGCTGACCATCGGCTTCGGCCCGTCGCTGTTCGACGACCGGTTCGGCCTCGCCGACCACAGGCCGCCCGCGCTGGCCGACCTGCCCGCCTTTCCCGGCGAGGACCTGCAGCCCGAGATCTCGGGCGGGGACATCTGCGTGCAGGCGTGCGCGCACGACCCTCAGGTGGCGGTGCACGCCATCCGCAACCTCGCCAGGATCGGCTTCGGCAAGGTCTCCGTCCGCTACTCGCAGCTCGGTTTCGGGCGCACCTCGTCCACCTCACGGTCGCAGGCGACACCGCGCAACCTCATGGGCTTCAAGGACGGCACCAACAACCTGAAGCTCGAGGACACGGCCATGCTGCGCGACCACCTGTGGGCCGCGCCCGGCGACGGCCCGGCCTGGATGGACGGCGGCACCTACCTGGTCACCCGCAAGATCCGGATGCACATCGAGACCTGGGACCGCGCCCCGCTGTCGGAGCAGGAGGCCATCTTCGGCCGCGACAAGGGCGAGGGCGCGCCGCTCACCGGGCACAAGGAGTTCGACGCGCCGGACTTCGCCAAGAAGGGCCCGGACGGGCAGCCCGTGATCGCCGGCGACGCCCACGTACGGCTCGCGCACCCCGACGCCCACGGCGGCGCGCGGCTGCTGCGGCGCGGCTACAACTTCGTGGACGGCTCCGACGGCCTCGGGCGGCTCGACGCCGGCCTGTTCTTCATCGCCTACCAGCGCGACCCGCGCAAGCAGTTCGTCCCCATCCAGCGGATGCTGTCGCAGAAGGACTCGCTGAACGAGTACATCAAGCACGTCTCCAGCGGCCTGTTCGCCTGCCCGCCCGGAGTGGTCGACGGCGGCGACTACTGGGGCCGTACGCTGTTCGCCTGACACGCCCGCATCCGACGCAGTCCCGCACAAACGGGATGTGTATAGTCCCGGTTGTGCGGATGGGCGAGGGCGTCGAGTGGGGGCTGCACTGCTGCGTGACCCTGGGCTGGCTCGACGACCAGGCCCCCGTGCCGATCCGCCGGCTGGCCGCCTGGTTCGACCTGCCGCAGGAGTACCTCAAGAAGCGGCTGCAACCGCTCGCCCGCGCCGGCATCCTCACCTCCAGCCCCGGCGTCCGGGGCGGCTGGTCACTCGCCCGCCCACCCGAGCGGATCACGGTGATCGAGGTGGTCACCGCCGTGGAGGGGCCGCTCGACGCGTTCCGCTGTACGGAGATCCGCAAGCGCGGAGTGAGCGGGCGTGACGCCGGCCCCGAATTCGACCGGCCCTGCGGTATCTCGAGCCTCATGCGCCAGGCCGAGCTGGCCTGGCGGCGCGAACTGGCCGGCCGTACGATCGCCGACCTGATGAACCAGGCCCCCGCGAGCGCGGCGCGCACCCGCCGCGACTACGGCCGCATGACGGACTGATTCCCCTGCCCCGGCACCCCCGCCCGGGGCCGCGCACGAAAGGAACCGGGATGTTAAATGTCCCGAATTGAACGCGACACCGCGCCGCGCGGGCTCGGCTCGACCCTCGTCCTGGCCCTCGGGACGTTCGCCGTCGGGACCGACGCGTACGTGGTGGCGGGGTTCCTGCCCACGATGGCGCACTCGCTGCACGTGACGGAGAGCACCGCGGGGCAGTCGGCGACGGCGTTCGCCATCGCCTACGCTGTGCTGTCGCCGGTCCTGGCCACCGCGCTGGCCCGGATGCCGCGCCGCGCCCTGCTGGTCGGCGCCCTGACCGTGCTCGCCCTCGCCAACCTCGCCTCGGCGCTGGCCCCGGACTTCGGCGCGCTGATCGTCACACGTGTGGTGGCCGCGTCCGGCGCCGCGGCGTTCACGCCGAACGCCGGCGCGGTGGCCGCGTCGCTGGTCGCGCCCGCGCAGCGTGGCCGGGCGCTGGCCGTCGTGGTCGGCGGCCTGACCGTCGCCACCGCCCTCGGCGTGCCCCTCGGCAACCTGGCCGGGAAGATGCTCGACTGGCGGGCGGCGCTCGGCCTGGTCGCGGTGCTGTGCGCGGTCTGCGCGGCCGGCGTGCGCGTCGCGATGCCGGCGTTGCCGGGCGGCCCGCGTGTCCCGCTGCGGGAACGGCTGGCGGCGCTGCGGCGGCCGGGAGTGGTCGCGGTGCTGCCGCTGACCACGCTCGGGCTCGCCGCCGGGTACGGGCTGTACGCCTTCGCCGTTCCCGTGATGCGCGCGCTCGGGGCCGGGGCGTCCGCGGAGACCTGGCTGCTGTCCCTGTACGGCGTCGGCGCGGTCGCGGGCACCCTCGTGTCGGGCGCCATGGTGGACCGGCACGGGCCCATCCCCGTGCAGGCCGTGGGGTTCGCCCTGCTCACCGTGACGCTGGCCGTCTCCGCCTGGGCGGCCGGGACGGGCACGCACTGGCTGCCGCTGACCGCCGTGCTGATGGCGGCGTGGGGCGCGGCGACCTGGTTCCAGACCCCGGCCCAGCAGATCCGCCTGATCAACGCGGCACCCCGGCAGACCGCCGTGGTCGTCGGGCTGAACTCCTCGGCGTTGTACGCGGGCATCGGCCTCGGCACCGCGCTGGGGGGCGCCCTGCTCGCGGTCGGCCCCTCCGTGGCGCTCGCCGTCTGCGCGGGACTGGCCCTGATGTGCCTGCCCTACCTCGGCGTCACCCGCCGCCATCGCTGATCACAGGCGTGACTCGTAGACGGCCCTGGCCTTCTCGATCAGGTCGAGGTGGTCGCGGAGCTGGGCCCGGGTCCGCAGGCGCGCCCTGGCCCTGACCAGCTCGTCGAGCAGGTCCAGCCACCGCAGGCACCAGCGCACGTCCTCCTCCCTGGCCACGTGCCGTCCGCGCACGTCCAGGTAGACCGGGCTGGTGTGGGCGTACGCCCGCCCGTGCGGGGACCGCGGATGGGGGCCGCCGCGGACCACGGCGACCACGTAGTCGGCGTCGCCCACGGGCAGGGACGCGCCGATCTCGGGGCCCGGCCCCTCGGCGAGCACGCCGGCGGCGGTCCTGATCTCGATGTGCTCCACCTCGGCCCCGACGGCCCGGGCCCGGACCGCCACCGTCTCGCCGCCGTCCAGGTCGAGCGTCTCCCCCGGCCCCAGGCCGTTCACCGTCAGTTCCAGCCAGGGGCCGGTGGTGGCGAACGTCCGGCCCCGCCGTACGGCCTCGGCGAACGACTCGGCGCTCAGCGGCCCGTCCACCCGGGCGTAGACGCGCTCCCAGCCCGGCGGGCTGGAGACCGTGTCCTGGCGGGTGAACGACAGCATGGTGTCGGTCCCGGCGAGCGCGGCGAGCCGGTTGCCCGCGCCGACCAGCCTCCGGTAGACCTCGGCGGTGCCGGGCACGGGCGACAGGTCGCTGAAATGGAGCACCTCCACTCCGTCCACCAGGCCGAGCGCGGCGTCCACGACCAGGGCGCGGCCGGTGCAGTTCCTGGTTCCCTCGCCCACGACGTCCTCGGGGGAGGAGATCGGGCCGTGGAAGGGGTGCGCGTACCCGAGCACCGCCCGCGGCTCCCGCAGGTCGCCGCAGATCGCGGCGTTGGGCGGCCAGTCGGCGTCGGCGCCGAAGCCCGTGTGGTAGACGGCGGGCGGTACGGCCACCCCGAAGACGTGGACGTGCCCGAACAGGTCGTTGCGATACTCCACGCCCATCCGGGCCACGTGCCCGGCGTCCGACCACGGCAGGTCGCGCCCGGCCCAGTGCTGGAGCGCCTCCCGGTCGTAGACGCGCTCTCCCGCGATGTTGCCCGCGACGAGGTTGAGCACGTGCAGGTCCTCGCCTAGCTGCGCGGCGGCCGCCGCCGCCGGGGCGGCGACCAGGTCACCCGCCCAGTTCATGTGGACGTGCAGGTCGGCGCCGTACCAGCCGAGGGCGGCCGCGTCGTACAGCCGCTGCGGCGCGAGCCCGACCAGGGTCTCCTCCCCCGTCCTGGGGACGACCGTCGTCTCGGCGACGCCGTACTCCATGCCGCGCGTGACCCGGATCGTCACCGGCTCGGCGGGCACGGCCAGCACGACGTCGTCGCCGTGGAAGAACGGCACGTCGTCGTTGTCACGCCGTTCCGGCACGCCCTCCGGATACCACCCGTGACCGCCCGGCGAGGTGACGCTCCACCGGCACGGGAATCCGGCGCGCAACCGCAGCCGCGCGGCCGGCGCGGGCCTGGCCAGCCCGGACAGGTCCACCGCCGCGCCGTCCACGGTGAGGATGGTCGCGGTCGTCACGTCGAGGAGCCTGGCCCCGCCCGCCGCGATGCCGTACGGCACGCCGTCGGCGGTCACCTCCACCGGGTACGGCAGCGCGGAGTCGACCAGCAGGGTCACGGGCACCGGCCCCGGCGACAGCAGCGGCCGGGCCGGGCCGTGCTCAAGGCTGTGTTCCAGGCTGTGGCCGTCCGCGGTCAGCCGCAGCACGACCAGGCCCCGGGGGACCTCGCCGTCCAGGACGTCACGGAACTCCGCGTCGAGATCGGGCCGGATGCTCATCCGGTCGGCCTCCTCGGGAAACCGGAGGAACGGCATCATCCGGACGTATCCCAGCGGAGCCTCTCCCCAGGTCATGCCGTGCGCGGACAGCAGCGCCCGGTAGTCCCGCAGCGCGCGCTCCACCTGCGGCGGCATCATCGGATCGTGGTTCATCGCACCTCCCCGTAATCGAAAGCGGGCACATCGTGGCACGGTTTCGGCCGGGGAAAACGTGCAACAGTGCATTCCCGGTTACAGGGGTAGCGATCTTTCTCACTCGGGAGGAAAGGTGATCTCCCGAGTGTCAATCGCGCCCTCGGCGGGCAGGAAGGCCGCCAGGATCCGGTCGGCCGCCAGCGCCGGGGTGAGGGTGCCGTCCAGGACCTGCCGTTCGATCTCGGGGGCGATCCCCGCGGTCGTGTCGCGGAGCATGGCCAGCAGCCGGTCGCGCACCAGCGCCCACGTCCATTCGACCTGCTGGCGGCTGCGCCTGGCGGCGAGGTCGGCGCCCTCCTGGTGGCGCACGACGTGCCGCCACAGCTCCTCCAGCCCGGCGCCCGTGAGGCCGCTGCAGGTGAGCACGGGCGTGGCCGCGCGCAGCAGCCGCAGCGCCCCGGACAGCTCGCGCGCCGCCTTGCGCGCGGCCGTCTCGTGCTCGCCGTCGGCCTTGTTGACCGCGATGACGTCGGCCAGCTCCAGCACGCCCTTCTTGATCCCCTGGAGCTGGTCTCCGGTGCGGGCGAGGGTGAGCAGGAGGAACGTGTCGACCATGTCGGCGACCGCGGTCTCCGACTGGCCGACCCCGACCGTCTCGACGAGCACGATGTCGTAGCCCGCCGCCTCCACGACGACGATGGCCTCCCGGGTCGCCTTCGCCACGCCGCCGAGCGTCCCGGCCGTGGGGGACGGCCGGATGAAGGCGTTCGGATCGGCCGACAATGCGGCCATCCGGGTCTTGTCCCCCAGGATGCTGCCGCCCGAGCGCCGCGACGAGGGGTCGACGGCCAGCACGGCCACCCGATGGCCCTGCCCGGTGAGATAAGTGCCGAGCGCCTCGATGAAGGTCGACTTGCCGACTCCGGGCACCCCGGACACGCCCACCCTGCGGGCCTTGCCGGAGTGCGGGGTGAGCTCGACCAGCAGCCGCTGCGCCATCTCCCGGTGATCAGCCCTGGTCGACTCCACCAGCGTGATCGCCCGGGCGGTCCACCTCCGGTCGCCCGACAGCACGCCCTCGGCGTAGTCCTCGACCGCCGGTGCGGTCACCGGTGACCCAGCCGGGCGGACAGCTCGCGCAGCAGCTCCAGGGCCGCGTCGGCGATCACCGTGCCGGGCAGGAAGATCGCCGAGGCGCCCGCGGCCCGCAACTCCGCGACGTCGCCCGGCGGGATCACGCCGCCGACCACGATCATGATGTCCTCCGCGCCCAGGTCGGCGAGCGCCCGCCGCAGCGCGGGCACCAGCGTCAGGTGCCCGGCCGCCAGCGAGGAGACCCCCACCACGTGCACGTCGGCCTCGACGGCCTGCCGCGCGACCTCCTCGGGCGTCTGGAACAGCGGGCCGACGTCGACGTCGAAGCCGAGGTCGGCGAAGCCGCTCGCGATCACCTTCTGGCCCCGGTCGTGGCCGTCCTGGCCCATCTTCGCGACAAGGATCCGGGGCCGGCGGCCCTCGGCCTTGTCGAACTGCGCGCACGCCTCGCGGACCCGGTCCGCGGCGTCGCCCACCTCCGCGCGGTACACGCCCGATATCGTACGGATCTGCGCGGAGTGCCGGCCGAAGACCTTCTCCAGCGCGTCGGAGATCTCCCCGACCGTCGCCTTGGCCCGGGCGGCGTTCACGGCGAGGTCCAGCAGGTTCTCCCCGCCGGCCGCGCCCTTCGTCAGCGCCTCCAGCGCCCCGGCCACGGCATCGGCCGAACGCTCCTCGCGCAGCCTGCGGAGCTTGTCGATCTGCTGGTTGCGCACGGCGGTGTTGTCGACCTTGAGCACCTCGATCGGCTCGTCCGCCTCGGGGCGGTACTTGTTCACGCCGATCACCGGCTGCCTCCCGGAGTCGATGCGGGCCTGGGTGCGGGCCGCCGCCTCCTCGATGCGCATCTTGGGCAGCCCCTGGTCGATGGCCTGCGCCATGCCGCCGGCTCGCTCGACCTCCTGGATGTGACCCCAGGCCGCCCGCGCCAGCTCCCTGGTCAGCCGCTCGACGTAGTAGGAGCCGCCCCACGGGTCGATCACCCGCGTCGTTCCCGACTCCTGCTGGAGCAGCAGCTGGGTGTTGCGGGCGATCCGCGCCGAGAAGTCGGTCGGCAGCGCGAGCGCCTCGTCCAGGGCGTTGGTGTGCAGCGACTGCGTGTGGCCCTGGGTGGCCGCCATCGCCTCGACGCAGGTCCGTACGACGTTGTTGAACACGTCCTGCGCGGTCAGCGACCAGCCGGAGGTCTGGCTGTGCGTGCGCAGCGACAGCGACTTGGGGTTGGCCGGGCCGAAGCCCTTGACCAGGCGGGCCCACAGCAGCCGGGCGGCGCGGAGCTTGGCGACCTCCATGAAGAAGTTCATGCCGATGCACCAGAAGAACGACAGGCGCGGCGCGAACTCGTCGATGCCCAGCCCCGCCTGGACTCCCGCGCGCAGGTACTCCACCCCGTCGGCCAGCGTGTAGGCGAGCTCCAGGTCGCAGGTCGCCCCGGCCTCCTGGATGTGGTAGCCGGAGATCGAGATGGAGTTGAACTTCGGCATCCTCTTGGAGGTGTACTCGAAGATGTCGGAGATGATCCGCATCGACGGGCCCGGCGGGTAGATGTAGGTGTTGCGGACCATGAACTCCTTGAGGATGTCGTTCTGGATGGTCCCCGCCAGTTTGTCGGGCGTGACGCCCTGCTCCTCGGCCGCGACGATGTAGAGCGCCAGGATCGGCAGCACCGCGCCGTTCATGGTCATCGACACGCTCATCCGGTCGAGCGGGATCCCGTCGAACAGCTGCCGCATGTCGTAGATCGAGTCGATCGCCACACCGGCCATGCCGACGTCGCCGGCGACGCGGGGATGGTCGGAGTCGTAGCCCCGGTGGGTCGCGAGGTCGAAGGCGACCGACAGGCCCTTCTGCCCGGCCGCGAGGTTCCGCCGGTAGAACGCGTTGGACTCCTCCGCCGTGGAGAACCCGGCGTACTGCCGGATGGTCCACGGCTGGGTGACGTACATCGTCGGGTAGGGGCCGCGCAGGAAGGGCGCGATGCCCGGGTAGGTCACGAGGGACGGACCGTCCGCGAGATCGGCCGCCGTGTAGAACGGCTTGACCGCGATGCCCTCGGGAGTCTCCCACACCCCGTCACCCCACACCGCGTCATCGGAGTGGACGTCCGGCGACGCGGCGCTCGACGCCAGGTCAATTTCCGAGAAATCCGGAATCATCGGTCCACTCCCAGGTCGTCGAACGTCGTGCGCAGCACCTCGAGCGCGTCGCATCCCGCGTACAAGGTGGCGTCCACCCCCTCATACTCCCCCTTCCCGGCCAGCCAGACCCTGCGCGCCCCGGCCTCCCGCAGCGCCGCCGCTACGGCCGCCGCGTGCTCGCCGTACAGCCGGTCGCTGGAGCACAGGCAGGCCACGGGGGTGCCGCAGTCGCGGAAGGCCGCGGCGATCGCGGCCGGGTCGGTGCCGGGGCCGCCGGCGACGGTCGCCACGCCGCCCGCCGCGAACAGGTTGGCGGCGAACGCCGCCCTCGCGGTGTGCGCGGCGACCGGCCCGATCGTGGCGAGGAACACCGTAGGCCGGCTCGGCTGGGCGTCGGCGAGGTCGCGCAGCGACTCGAACTCCTCGGCGTAGCGCATCACCGGCAGCCCCTCACCGGAGGCGACGGCGAGCCCGGGGCCGGGCCGCCGGGACACCGGCCTCTCCTTCAGGTCGGGGAACTCGCTGACCCCGGTGACCGGGTCGCGCCGGTGGGCGAGGTTGTCCGCGCGCCTGGCCCTGGTCGCCGCCAGCCGCTCGGGGACCAGCCGATCCAGCGCGGCCGCCATGCCGCCGATTCGCTCGATCTCCTGGAACCACTCCCAGGCCCGGGCGGCGAGGTCGTCGGTGAGGCGCTCCACGTACCACGAGCCGCCGGCCGGGTCGGCCACCCGGGCGACGTTGGCCTCCTCCACCAGCAGCGACTGAGTGTTGCGCGCGATGCGCCGCGCGAACGCGTCGGGCAGCCCGAGGCAGGCGTCGAACGGCTGGACGGTCACCGCGTCAGCCCCGCCCACCCCGGCCGCGAAGCAGGCGAGGGTCGTGCGGAGCATGTTCACCCACGGGTCGCGGACGGTCATCATCGCCGAGGAGGTGACCGCGTGCTGGAGTTGGTCGCCGGGTCCGCCGGCCACCTCGGCGACCCGCGCCCACATCCGCCGGGCGGCCCGGAGCTTGGCGATGGTGAGGAACTGGTCGGCGGTCGCGGCGTACCGGAACTCGAGCTGCCCGAACGCCTGCTCGGCCGTGAGGCCCGCGCCGGTCAGCGCCCGCAGGTAGGCGACGCCGGTCGCGATCGAACAGCCCAGCTCCTCGGCGTCGGCGCCGCCCGCGTCGTGGTACGGCAGGGCGTCGACGGTGATCGCCCGCAGGCCGGGGTGATCCGCGGCGCAGCGGCGGGCCAGCTCGGCGGCGGCACCGGTGTCCACGCCGGCACCGGTGCGGGCGGCCAGCCCTATCGGGTCGGCGCCGAGGTTGCCCCCGGGCAGCGGGACTCCATCGACCAGGCGCAGGAACGCCTCCGCCGCCTCCGCCGTACGCGGGCCGGCATCGAGGACGACCGGGGCGAGGTCGAGCAGGACGCCGTCCAGCACGGCCCGCAGCGCGGCCGGGTCGATCACGTTCAGGTCGAGCCACAGGGACGTGACGCCGTTCTCCAGATCGGCGTGGATCGCCTCCCGGGTCGCGGCCGGATCGGGGTCGGCGTGCCGCTGGCGCACGTCCCAGGGGCCGGGGCCGCGCACCACGCGGGGCGCCCGCGGCAGGTCGGCGGCGTCGTACAGCGGCGCCACGCTGACATCGTCGTAGGTCGTGGTGGCCAGGGCGTCCTCGACCGCGTCCGGCGAGCCGTCCCACCCGGATCTGCGCAGCACGCCGGCCGCGAGCGCCCGCCACTGCTCGCGTGTGGCCTGCGGGAACCCCGCTGCGGGATCGGCGAGATCGTCGAGTTCTACCGGCGGCACCGTCATGCACCGGATGCTAGATGCACCGGCACGGTTCAGGGGGCCCGGGGTCCCGGTCTGTGGACAACGCTGCCCGATCGGCTACTCGCGCGCGAAGGCGGCGTTCCAGGTGTCGGGGCCGACGACGCCGTCCACGTCGAGGTGCCGGTCCTTCTGGAACCTGCGGCACACCTCCTGGGAGTCCGGCCCGTACGCGCCGTCGACGGCGACGTCGTAGCCGAGCTCCTTCATCCGGGCCTGCCAGGCGCGCACGTCGTCGCCGCGCATCACGGGCGGATACCTGAGCAGACGGCCGGGCCACTCCCGCGACGGCTCCGGCTCGGGCTCCGGCTGGGTGGTGCCGGGGCGCGGCGCGCCCTTCCTGACCCAGGCGTACAGCGCATCGCCCGGGCAGTCGGTGGAGTAGCCGTCGCGGTGGCCCTTGATCTCCTTGCCCGCGCCGCCCTTGGCGCGCAGGTGTTCGACCGCGTCCAGAATCGCGTGCAGGATGCCGTCGGTCGGCTGGACCAGCCCGGCGTTGCCGACGAGAGCGAGCACGGCGTAGTGGCCGGAGTTCAGACCGGGGCCGTTGGCGGCCGGCAGGTGCCCCGGTCCACGACCGACGAAAACCTTCCGATGCGGACAAGCCACCATGGAGTAGCCGATATCGATCCAGCCGTTGCCGTCGATGTGGAAGTCCTGGATCGACTTCACCATGGCCACGCACTTGGCGTGGTCGCCGACGATGCCCGGGTCCACGCGCCCGCCGGTGTAGTGGACCTTCACGCCGCGCGTGGATGCCAGCGACGAGTACGAGCCCCTGGGAGGACGCGCGCCCCAATCAGCGCGGGACACGAGATCGATGGCCACAGTGCTCTCCGTTGCAAACCGTATGACTGGACACCGAGCGTAGCGGTAACGCCCCAGCAGGTACTGCCTTTTGCCCATATGAAACCGGTTAAACGGCAAGCAAACTGAATAGCACATAAATCCATTCGACAGGGCGAGACTTTCGTCGAGATCATGGCTGTATGTCCGTTGTCAAGGAGGTCGATTTCACCCCTCACCCCACATCCCATCCGCCGGTGCCGATGCGGATCTGGCTCGACGACTCCGACAGCCCGGCCGACGTGATCGACGCGATGGCCCTGTCGCCGTTCGCCACCGGGGAGCAGCCCTGGTCGCGCACGACCAGCCTCACGCGGATCCGCACCGGCGCCCCGCTGGCCCCCGAGGGCGGCCGCCTGCTGCGCGTCGCCCAGCACACCGACGGGTACGAGACGCGGCTCATCGCGGGTGAGGGATGGACCCTGCGGGTGGTCCGCAACTCCAACCGGTCGGCGACGCTGACCGCCACGGCCGTCAGCGAGGAGCTGGCCGGATCGGTCCTGGAGCAGGCGACCAGGGACGCGGAGGAGGCGGCGCCCGACTCCGACCACGTGCGGATGGGCTTCTGGTGGCGGTCGCGCCACGGCCCCCACCGCTCCGCCAAGCCCATCACCACCTCGTCCTGGCAGGAGATCAGGCGGAACTACCCCCGGGCCGCCACCGGCCGCCTGGACGGCCTCATGGCGACCACCGCCGCAGACGTGACGGGCCGGCTGGTCCTCCTGCACGGCCCGCCCGGGACCGGCAAGACGACGCTGCTGCGCACGCTCGCCCGCGAGTGGGCGTCCTGGTGCCAGGTCGACTGCGTGCTCGATCCCGAGCTGCTGTTCAACGACCCCGGCTATCTCATGGACGTCGCCGTCGGCTGGGACGGCCCGGGCGAGGACGACGAGCCGCGCTGGCGGCTGCTGGTCCTGGAGGACTGCGACGAACTGATCCGCGCCGAGGCCAAGCAGTCCACGGGCCAGGGCCTGTCCCGCCTGCTCAACCTGACCGACGGTCTCCTCGGCCAGGGCAGGGACGTGCTCGTGGCGATCACGACGAACGAGGACCTCAGCCGGCTCCACCCGGCCGTCGTACGGCCCGGGCGGTGCCTGGCCCAGGTCGAGGTCGGCCGCTTCGAGGCGGACCAGGCGGCCCGGTGGCTGGACCGGGCGGACGGCGTGAGCCCCGGCGGGATGACGCTCGCCGAGCTGTTCGCCCTGCGCGACGGCCGCCCGGCCACCGCCGACGAACCCGCCCCCGCGATCGGCCTCTATCTCTGACCGGACCACGGCGGCCGATGCCGTACCGTCCATGTGTCGGATACGTAAACCATCCGATGTGCCAGGTCGGGGCGGTAACAACAATCGGCGAGGTGGTCACCCTGCTGTCGGCCGGACCGAGCCCCCAGGCGAGCCCCGTCGTCCTCCACCGCTGGTCCGTCGAGGCCCGGGAGACGGGGACGGCGAAATACCTGGACCCGTTCGCGCCCGGCGGCGAGCGGGAGTGGCCCTGCACGCGCTGGACGTCCCCGGAGCGGGAGATCGGCTTCCCGGCCACCGAGCTGGTGCCCTCCTGGACGGCCGCCGCGCCGCCCGGCGCCTGGCTGGAGATCGAGATCCAGGCGCGCACCGTCACCGGCGCCCTGACCAAGTGGTACGTCATGGGCCGGTGGGCCGAGACCGACGCCGACATCCACCGAACGTCGCTGCCCGGTCAGGGGGACGCCGACGGGGACGTCGCCGTGGACACCTTCGTCGCCGCCCGCCCCGTCACGTCGTACCGCGTGCGCGCCACCCTGTACGGCACCGGCGGCGCCGTGCGCTCGCTGACCGTGATGGCCTCGGCCGTGGGGCAGGCGGGCAGAGGCGGCCGGCCGGGGCCGCGGGCGGTCGAGCTCGACGTGCCGCGCCGTTCGCAGAAGGCCCACGCGGGGCACTATCCGCAGTGGGACGGCGGCGGGGAGTCCTGGTGCAGCCCCGCGTCGTTCACGATGGTGCTGGGCTACTGGGGGCGCGGGCCCGCCCCGGCGGAGCTCGACTGGGTCTCCCCCGGTGACCCGTGCCCCGCGGTCGACCACGCCGCGCGCGACATGTACGACCACAGCTACCAGGGGACCGGCAACTGGCCCTTCGGCGTCGCGTACGCCGGGCGGTACGGGCTGGACGGCTTCGTCACGCGGCTGCGCTCGCTGGCCGAGCTGGAGCGGTTCATCGCCGCCGGGATCCCGGTGATCACCTCGCAGGCGTTCCGCGATCACGAGCTGCCGGGTGCCGGATACTCCACCGGCGGGCACATCATGGTCGTCACGGGGTTCACGGCCGACGGCGACGTGATCGCGAACGACCCGGCCGCGCCGGACGACGACGGCGTGCGGCGGGTGTACCCGCGCGCGGCGTTCGAGAACGTCTGGCTGCGCGCCACGAGCAGCGGGGGGATCGCGCACATCGTGCATCCCCCCGGCACTCCGCTTCCAGACTCCGGGGGGAACTGGTGACCATTCGGGCCGTCGACGTCGCACGGGTGGACGACCGCCCGCTGTGGGTGGAGATCTCGGGAGACGAGGTCTGGTGGGACGAGCCGCGCCCGCGGGAGGGCGGCCGGCGTTGCGTGGTGCGGCGCAGGGCCGACGGCGTGATCGAGGACGTGCTCCCGCAGGGCTGGAACGCCAGGAACCGGGTCATGGAGTACGGCGGGCGGTCCTGGCGGGCGCACGAGGGCCGCCTGGTGTTCACCAACTGGGCGGACGGGCGGATCTACCTGTGCTCCCCCGGCGGGGAGCCGGTCCCGCTCACGCCCGGCGACTCCGCCCGCTACGCCGACCTGGTCGTCCACGGCGAGGAGGTGTGGTGCGTGCGGGAGCGGGGCGAGGCCCGCAGCGGCGAGCGTGACATCGTCGCGGTGCCGCTGGACGGCTCTCCCCTGCGCAGCGTGGTGAAGAGTCACCACTTCCTGATGAACCCGCGCGTGTCGCCGGACGGGCGGACGCTCGCCTGGATCGGCTGGAACCACCCGGACATGCCCTGGGACGCCACCGAGCTCTGCGTCGCCCCGGTGGAGGGCGGCCCCCACCGCGCCCCTCACCGGGTCCTGCTGTCCGGCGCGTCCACCTGCCAGGCCGAGTGGCGCGACGACGACAGCCTGTACGCCGTCACCGACCCCACCGGCTGGTGGAACATCCACCTCGTGGGGCTGGACGGCACGGCGCGCGACCTGACCCCGGTGCCGCTGGAGTTCGGCGACGCCACCTGGAAGATCGGCGGGACGTTCTTCGCCGTCGCCGGCGGCCGCATCGCCGCCGTGTACGGCACGGCCGACGAGCGGCGGCTCGGGATCCTCGACGACCCCGCCGGAGCGAGTTCCATCCGGGACGTGGGCGGCGACTACACCCACTGGGTGCCCGCCCTGTCGGCCCGCGGCTCCCACGTCGTGGGCGTGGCGGCGTCGCCCCTCCGGCCGTACGAGGTGGTGCGGGCCGACCTGGACACCGGGGCCCACGAGGTGCTGTCGCCCGGCAAGCCGGTGCCCGGGGACGCCGAGCTGCCCACACCCGAGGCCGTGACCGTGGACGGCGTGCACGCGCACCTGTACGCCCCGGCCGGCGGCGAGCCCGCGCCGTACGTGGTGTTCGTGCACGGCGGGCCGACCAGTTCGGCCGCGCCGGTGCTCGACCTGGAGATCGCGTACTTCACCAGCAGGGGGATCGGCGTCGCCGAGGTCAACTACGGCGGCTCCACCGGCTACGGCCGGGCCTACCGCGAGCGGCTGCGGCACAACTGGGGCGTGGTCGACGTCCGCGACTGCGAGACGGTGGCGCGGTGGCTGCTGGACACCGGGCGGGCGGAGAAGGTGGCGATCAGGGGCGGCAGCGCGGGCGGCTGGACGTCGATGGCCGCGCTCGTCCACAGCGACGTCTTCTGCGGCGCGGTGTCCCACTACGGCATCTCCGACCCCGAGCACTGGGCGGCCGAGACGCACGACTTCGAGTCACGCTACCTCGACGGGCTGATCGGCCCGCTGCCCGAGACCCGGCAGCGCTACCTTGACAGGTCGCCCGAGCTGCACGCCGGACGGGCGTCCGGCCCGGCCCTGCTCCTGCACGGCCTGGAGGACAAGGTGGTCGATCCGGCGCAGTCGGAGCGCTTCGCCGCCGCGCTGGCCCGCCACGGGCACCGGTGGGCGTACCTCACCTTCGAGGGGGAACAGCACGGCTGGCGACGCGAGGAGACCATCGTCCGGGTCCTGGAGGCCGAGCTGGCGTTCTACGGGATCGTCTTCGGCTTCCCGACGCCGGAGGTCGCGCCGCTGACGCTCCACAAGGGGGAGACACAGTGAGCGAGGTCGCGGCGATCTGCTCGGAACTGCTGCGGATCGACACCACCAACGACGGGTCTGGCGACGGGCCGGGCGAGCGGCGCGCCGCCGAATACGTGGCGTCCCTGCTCGCCGAGGTCGGCATCGAGCCGGTGGTGTTCGAGTCGGCGCCGCGCCGCACCAGCGTGGTGGCCCGCATCCCGGGTGACAGCTCCGACGCGCTGCTGCTGCACGGGCATCTCGACGTCGTGCCCGCCGACCCCGCAGAGTGGCGTACGCACCCGTTCTCGGGCGAGATCGCCGACGGCTGCGTGCACGGCCGGGGCGCGGTCGACATGAAGGGCACGCTCGCCATGACCCTCGCCTGGGCCCGCGAGAACGCCCGCAGGGGCGTGCGCCCCCGGCGCGACCTCGTGCTGGCGTTCCTCGCCGACGAGGAGTCCACCGGCGAGTACGGCGCGGGACACGCGGTCGAGCGGCACCGCGACCTGTTCGAGGGCTGCACCGAGGCGATCAGCGAATCCGGCGGTTTCTCCTGGTACGAGGGCGACGTCCGCATCTACCCGGTGGCCGTCGGAGAGCGCGGCACCGCCTGGATGCGCCTGACCGCCCGCGGCGTGCCCGGTCACGGGTCCAAGCCCGCCGTGGACAACCCGGTGGCCGAGCTCGCCCGGGCGCTCGCGCGCCTCGCCGACCACACCTGGCCCGTACGGCTGACGCCCGAGGTGGCCAGGCTGATCGAGGAGCTGTCACGGGCGCTCGGCCGGCCGATCGACGCCGACCGGCTGGAGGAGGAGATCGAGCGGATCCCGCGCGCGGCCGCGCTGTTCAAGGGCGTGCTGCGCAACTCGGCCAACCCGACCATGGTCGACGCCGGATACAAGGTCAACGTCATCCCCGGCACGGCCGAGGCCCATGTGGACGGCCGGTTCCTGCCCGGGCAGCGCGAGGAGTTCCTGGAGACCGTCGACCGGCTGCTCGGCCCGAAGGTCACCCGCGAGTTCGTCAGCTTCGAGGAGGCCGTCTCCTCCCCCGCCGACGGGTTGTTCGACGAGCTCACCGCCGCCCTGCTCGCCGAGGACCCCGCCGGCGGGCCCGTGCCGTACGTGATGACCGGCGGCACCGACGCCAAGTGGTTCGCCAGGATAGGCATCAGGGGCTACGGCTTCGCGCCGCTGCTCCTGCCGCCGGACCTCGACTACTTCGGCATGTTCCACGGCCTCGACGAGCGGGTACCCGTCGAGGGCCTGGAGTTCGGCGTGCGCGTCCTCGACCGGCTGCTCGTCAGGACCTCGTAGGACCGCTCAGCCCTGGTAGAAGGTCATGTCCACGCCGGAGACGGCGTGCCGGACGAGGGTGAACCCGGCCAGGTCCGCGTGGGCGCCGGCGCTCTCGCTCAGGCACACCTGTCCCGGCGCGGCGAGGTCCTGGGCCATCTTCGACGCCTGGTTCACCGGCGCGCCGGCCACGTCGCGGCCGCCGTCCGGCGTCCGGCCGGACAGCACCGGCCCGCTGTCCACTCCGACGCGGCAGGTCATGCCGGCCGCGGCCAGGGCGTTCCGCAACTGCAGGGCGAACGACACGGCGGGGCCGGGCCGGTCGAACAGGTAGATGGCGAGCGGCCCGGCGACCTTGACCTCGACGGCGCCCTCGGCGGGCAGGAGGCGCAGACCCGTCTCCCGCATGCGGGCCGACAGCTCCAGGCCCCGCAGGAGCGCGACCTCGGCCGTCTCCTTCCCGGCTTCCTCGCCGCGCTCGGCCAGCACCACCGTCCGCTCACGCAGGTGCCTTCCCGCGAGCGCCGCGGCGAGAGCGGCGTCCCGCGGGTCCAGGCGCAGCAGGTCCTCGTAGAAGGCGGCGGAGTAGGGGATGGGATACCACCGGCCGTCCACGGGCTCCGCGCCGCCGTCGCGCGGGCCGTCCAGGACCCGGTAGACCGGGCCCAGAGGCCCCTCCTGCCCGTCCTTGCGGCGCAGGACGAAGCCGTGGCCCACCGGCAGCCGTTCGGCGACGGTCTCCGTCACCGCTATCTCGCCGCCCTCGGTGTGGTTCTCCGCGAGGTGCTCGATCGCGTCGGCCTCCGCGCCGTACAGGCCGCCGTCCAGGTCGTAGTAGTCGCCGTGGTGGACGCCTATGCCGACGCGGATCCGGCAGGTGCGCCCGATCTCGTCCTGCGCCCGCAGCAGTGCCGACAGCAGCGCCCCCGCGTCGGTCGAGGCGGGGTGGAACATCTGCGCGTTGTCGGCCGCCCAGACGCCGACGGCCCGGCCGCCCGCGCCGGTCCCGTACGCGTGCAGGACGCGTTTCGGTCCGTCGATGAGCGCCAGCACCTCCAGCAGGCCGTGGCTGCGGCTCAATTTGGTCAGCCCGGCGGAGTCGGAGACCACGCTGTAGCCGGTCGTGACGTGCGCGCCGAGCAGGCGCCGCGCGTCGGCGGCGGTGCGGCCGCTCGCGCGCCACTGCCCGACCAGCGTCAGCGGCAGGCCGGGAGCCGCGTCCCTGGCGAGGTCGAAGGAGCCCGGATCGTGCCGGGCGGCGGGGAGATCGGTGGACATGGGGCGCACGCTAGCTCACTCCGTGCGCTCATCCCGTCGCGTTGCGTGCCGAAGCTGGAGCCTCAGCGCAGGCGGGGATCGAGGGCGTCGCGGACCACGTCGCCGAGCATGAGGAAGCTCAGCACGGTCGCGGTGAGGAACAGCGCGGGGAAGGCCAGCAGGTGCGGGTGCTCGGCGAAGAACGTCTGGGCGATGTTCAGCTGCAGGCCCCACGACACGTCGGGGTACTGCAGGCCGACGCCGAGGTAGTCGAGGGTGGCCTCGCCCGCGATGACGTTCCCGACGTTCAGCATGGCCACCACGATGACCGGCGCGATCGCGTTGGGCAGGATGTGCCGGAACATCAGCCTGCGGTCGCTCGCGCCCAGCATGCGGGCGGCGGCGACGAAGTCCATGTCCTTGACGGCGATGACCTGGCCGCGCATCAGCCGGGTCATGGTCGTCCAGCCGAGCAGCACGAGGACCAGCGTCATCGCCCATATCCCGTGGTCGGGGAAGGCCACCAGCACGACGGTCGCGCCCAGCACGAACGGGATGCCGAAGAACACGTCGGTGATCCGGGAGATGAGCGCGTCGGCGACGCCCCCGTAGTAGCCGCCGATCAGCCCGAGCACGATGGAGATCAGCAGGGCGAAGACGGTGACCGCGACACCGACCACGATGGACGCCCGGGTGCCGTGCACGACCTGCGACCAGTAGTCGCAGCCCTGCAGGTCGTACCCGAACAGCGCGCCGTCGGCGGGGCCGCGTTTGGACATGCGCAGGTCGCAGGCCTCGTTGGGGCCGAGGCGGGCGAACAGCCCGGGGAAGGCCGCCATCGCCAGGGCCACCAGCAGGACGGCGGTGGAGAACCAGAAGACCACGCGGCCGCGCAGCTCCGCCCAGGCGTCACGCGCGAGCACGGCGGATCCTCGGGTCGAGCACGCCGTACAGCAGGTCGACGGCCAGGTTGGCGAGGATGAAGATCATGACGAGCAGGGTGACGACGCCGACGACGACCGGACCCTCCTGAAGCTGGATGGACTGGAACACCTGCTGGCCGATGCCGGGCAGGTTGAAGATGCCCTCGGTGACGACCGCCCCGGCCATGAGGTTGCCGAAGTCGACGCCGAGATAGGTCACGACGGGGATGAGCGAGTTGCGCAGCGCGTGCAGCCCGATGACCCGCCGCCGTGCGAGACCCTTCGCGGTCGCCGTACGGACGTAGTCGGCGCGCAGGTTCTCCACGAGGGAGGTGCGGGTGAGCCGGGCCACGTACGCCAGCCCGAACGAGCCGAGGACCATCCCGGGCAGCAGGTAGCTGCCCGGCCAGCCTTCGTCGGTCCCGGCGGTCGGGAACAGCCCCAGATTGAGGCCCAGCACGATCTGGGCCGTGTACCCGACCACGAACACCGGGACCGCGATGACGAACGTGGTGCCGGCGAGGACCGCCGTGTCGGCGGCCCCGCCGCGGCGCAGCCCGGCCAGGACGCCGAGCCCGACGCCGACGGCGAGCTCGAAGACCCAGGCGGTCAGCGCGAGCTGCGCGGTGACCGCCCAGCGGTCCTGGAGGAGCTCGCTCACCGGCTGGCCGGTGAAGGTCTCCCCCAGGTCGCCCTGGAACACCCCGAGCATGTAGCGGCCGTACTGCACGAGCAGCGGCTCGTCGAGGTGGTAGCGCGCCCGCATCACGGCGAGCACCTGCTCGGGCACCGGCTTGTCGCCCGCGAGCGCCAGGATCGGGTCGCCCGGCAGCGCGAACACCATCGCGTAGATCAGGAAGGTGGTCGCGAAGAACACCGGGATCGCCTGGGCCAGGCGCTGCGCGGCGTACCTCACCCTCGTGTCACCCCTGCTTCACGCTGATCGCGTCGAGGTTGGCGCTGTACGGCGTGACGTTCACTCCGCTGAGCCGGTTGGAGTAGCCGATCTGGTCCTGCCAGTTCCACAGCGGGATCATCGGCATCTCGGCGAGCGCGATGTCCTCGGCCTTCTGGTAGAGCGGGAGGCTGTCGTCGAAGGTCGGGGCGGAGTTGGCCTGGCCGATGAGGTCGAGGAACTCCTTGTTCTCCCAGCCCATCCGGTTGCCCTCGCCCCACATGGACTCCAGGTAGTTCTGCGGGCTCGGGTAGTCCATGACCCAGTTGTTGCGGTACGGCCCGTCCTGCTTGTGGGCGCGCAGCGTCGACAGGTAGTCGGACGCCGGGATCTTGCGGAACTTGATGTCGGAGATGCCGAGGTTCTGCTTGAGCTGGTTGGCGATGGCGGTCATCCACTGCTCGTAGCTGGGGTCGGCGTTGGAGAACCACAGGTTCAGCGTGCCGCTGAAGCCGCCGGCCTGGTCGAACAGCGCTTTGGCCTTGGCCGGGTCGTAGGTGCACGCCTCGCCGCAGGCGTTCTCGCGGTAGCCGGGCACCAGCGGCGCCAGCAGCGACGCCATCGGCTTGAACGTGCCGTTGTAGACCGCGTCCACGATGGCCTGCCGGTCGATCGCCATGGAGATGGCCTTGCGCAGATCGGGGCTGGCGAACCGCTTGTCGAAGACCGGGACGCCGAGGTAGTCCATCGTGCCGCCGGCCGTCGCCACGAACCGGTCGCCGAGCAGCTTCTTGGCCTCGGGCGCGCTCGCCGGGGGGATCGTGAGCTGCAGGTCCACCCGGCCGGCCCGCAGGTCGGTGTACGCGGTGTCGCGACTGGCGTAGATCTTGAAGGTCACCGCGTCGGCCTTGGCCGCGCGCTCGCCGGTGTAGGACGGCGACCGCTTGACCTTGATCTGCTTGTTGTGCTCCCAGGCGCCGTCCAGGACGAACGGCCCGTTGCCGATCGGCGCCTGGTCGTACGCCTTGAGGTCGCCGAACGCGGCCTTCGGCATCGGCGCGAACGCGATCCACGCCAGCGTGATCGGGAACTGGCTGAACGGCGCGGTGAGCGTGACCTCGAGGGTGGTGTCGTCGACGACCTTCAGACCGCTCATTTTGTCGGTGGAGGGCTCCCCGCTCTCGGGGTTGAGCTTGTCGTAGCCCTCGATCTTGTCGAAGTAGTAGTTGTTGGTCCACGCGTTCGGCCCGTACGCGGCCGCGTTCCACGCGTCGGCGAAGCTCTGCGCGGTCACCGGCTCGCCGTTGCTGAACTTCCGCCCCGGCTTGATCTTGATCGTCCAGACCTTCTGGTCGGTGCTGGTGACCGACTCGGCCGCCCGCATCTGCGGCTTGCCCGTGGCGGGGTCGATGGCGACCGGTGTGTCGAACAGCGCGTCGAGCACGGTGAGCGAGTAGCTGCTCGAGGTGTTGCCCGGAGTGAGATGGTCGGGTTCGGTCAGCGCGACCGAGAACGCGTTCGCTCCCTTGCCGCCGCCGTCGCCGTCGCCGTCGGACGACGATCCTCCCCCGCATGCGCCGCTCAGCATGATGGCCGCCACAGCGAGGGCGGCCGCCCGGCTTCTCGTGACCCTCACTGGTCCTCCGCCTCTCCGTCGTGTTGCGGGTGAGGGTAGGTAACAGGGCCGCCGTCTGCATCGGAGACTTTACGTATTCCTTGCGGAACCTTTACCGGGCAGGCTGAGCATGGAGGATCCATGGACGCAATCAGCCTCAGCGCGCGGAGCCTGCACGCCGTCGCCGAACTCGGCTTCCAGGTGGCCCGGCAGGGGGCGCACGGGGCGATGACCGCACTGGGCGAGGTCATCCCCGTGGAGGCCTACGAGTTCGTCGCGTTCGACCCGGCGACCGGCCGCCACCGCTCGCTGGTCTCCGCCGGCTACACCCGGGTGGACGACGACGCCGCGGAGGAGTACGCCCGGCTCGACGCCTACCGCCGGGCCATGTCCCGGCGCACGCCCGTCGTCATGGGCTCCCCCGGCACCGAACGCTACTTCCGCCGCCACCTGGAGCCGTACGGCTGGCGCGCCGGGATCACCACACCGCTGTTCCTGACCGGCGGGCGCTACACCGGGCTGCTGCACGTCGGCTCCCGCGCGGAGCTGCCGCCGGAGGCGCCCGCGGTGATCAGCGCGGTCTCCCCCGCC